>WRAL01000265.1 GCA_009780285.1 Treponema sp. | reverse complement strand
GGCGGCGGCGCGCGTGTGTACCCAGAGGGGGATTTCACGATGAGCGCCGGCGAGATATCCGACAACAAGGCCACAGGCAATCGCAGCGGCGGCGGCGTGTACGTCGAGAACGGATCATTGGAAATGAGCGGCGGGGAAATCCGAGGCAACGTCGCCGAAGGCGAGCGGAGCGGCGGCGGGGCGTATGTTATGAATGGCGGCTCCCTAAAAATGAGCGGCGGGGAAATCCACGGCAACACTGCCAAAGTCTATGTAAGCGGCGGCGGCGTCTTCGTCGGGTTCAATGGATCATTGGAAATGAGCGGCGGGGAAATCCGAGGCAACGTCGCCGAAGGCGAGTACGGCGGCGGCGGCGTGTTCATTCATGACAGCGGACTCTTTACGCTGAGCGGCTCCGCGTCCGTAAGCGGCAACGCCGCCGAAGGAAATCATAGCAGCGGCGGCGGCGTGTACGTGGACGCGGGCAGCAGGTTTGACATGCGCGGCGGCTTCATTTCCGACAACGTCGCGCGCGGCGGCCACAGCGGCGGCGGCGTGCGTGTATTCCCAGGCGGAACCTTTGAGATGCGCGGCGGCGAGATCCTCGGCAACGCGACCTATGGCGAATATAGCGGCGGCGGTGTGTATATGATCGGCGCGTTCCGCGTCGAGAACGGCATCATCCACGGCCTAAGCTCTGATACCCCGAACGAGGCGCGAGGGCTTTACGGCCTTGACGTGCTGGAGCTTGGGCCTGGCGGGACCGCGTCGGAACGTGGCAATTTCGCGGGGGGCGCCTTTACGCATAAGGGCCATATTACCGCGGGAAACGCGACCATACGTATTGAGAACGGCGATCTGGCGCCGTAGCGGGGCGAAGGCGCCGCGCTCCGTCGGAGCGCGGCCCTTCGCCTCGGGGTTCCGGGGCGGGCTAAAGCCCGCTCCGGAACCCCACGCTTGGTTGCGCGGGATAAATTCCATGCAGTTTCTCGCCCTATGGGCTACGAAACATGCATTTTTTAGCGGCGCGCTTGCAAACCTGAAGTTTTGCAAGCGCCTCGTTTAAAAGATACTTTGCTTTCGTTGTAACTTTTCCCTTCGTATAATCCATAAAAGCCACGGAATCCAAGCCGCTTCCCGCATCGACCTCTTCGCAAAAATGCGCTATGCTCAGGCTGTCGGCGCGAAATCATCATCGCGCCGGGCATAGGAAAATCGGGCCCGTAGTTGGCCCGAAAAAAATTTAGGGGGCTTAGATGCGTAAAATCACGATTAAAGGAAGAATTCTTGGCGTTTTTCTGGCGGCGGCGGCGGCGCTCGCGACGACCTTCGTCGTCGTTTCCTGCGCGGGCATGGGCAGGGCGAGCGACGAGATCACCATTACGGTTCTTGCCACGACCGACGTTCACGGAAAGATTTTTCCCTGGGAATACGCCACCGGATCCGCGCAGGAATGGGGGCTCGCGAAAATAGCGACGCTCGTCGAGCTTGAGCGCGGACGGCGCGGCGCCAACGTCATCCTCATCGACAACGGCGACACGATAGAAAGCAACATGGTTCAGATATTTAACGGCGATCCGGTCCATCCCATGATCATGGCGATGAACGTCATCGGCTATGACCTATGGAACCTTGGTAACCATGAATTCAACTTTGGCCTGGACGTTCTGGGCCGCGCCATAGCCGGCTTTAACGGGCCGGTGATTTCCGCCAATATCGTAAGGGATTCGGGCGGCTATTACACGCAGCCCTACGCGATAGTCGAGATAGGAGGCGCGAGGGTAGGGATCCTTGGGATCATCGCGCCGCACGTTCCGCGCTGGGAAGCCGGCACCCCCGAGCATTTCGCCGGGCTCAGCTTCCTCGATCCGCTTGAGGTAACGCGCAGGTACGTAAGCGTCCTTCGCGAGACGGAGAACGTCGACGTTCTTATCGGCGCTTTCCACATTGGCGCCGGCTCCGACAACTACGATCCGGCCTTGGTCGACAGCGCGAGGGTGATAGCCGAATCCGTTCCCGGCATCGACGCGATGATTCTTGGCCACTCGCACGCCACCCTTGGCCGCGCCGACGGCCAGGTTTTTTTCGGGGACACGATAGTCCTTCAGCCGGCCTATGACGGCTTGTTTCTTGGCAAGCTGACGATAGAGCTGCGGCGCGGCGCCGACGGAAGGCTCGTCATTTCCGACAGGGCCACGGATCTGATCCCGGCCTCCGGGGTCGCGCCGAGTCCCCGGCTTCTTAGCCAGATGCAGTACGTGGACGATCGCTCCAGGGCGGAGGCGGAAAAGGTGGTGGGCCGCGCCACCGGCGACTTCGTTCCCCGCGACAGCGTGGCCGGAATCCCCGAGGCGCAGGTAAGAAGCACGGCGCTCGTCGATCTGATCAACCGGGTGCAGATGCACTACACGGGCGCCGACGTTTCCGCGGCCGCGCTTTTTGACAACCGCTCGAACCTGCGCGAGGGCGAGCTTCGCTTTATGGACGTGGCCCTTATTTACCGATATTCCAACACGCTGCAGGCGCACAGGATCAGCGGCGAGAACCTGCGCAAGTACATGGAGTGGTCGGCGAGCTTTTACAACACGCAGGCCGAAGGCGACGTGACGATCAGCTTTAACGAAAACATTCGCGGCTACAACTACGACATGTTCCTCGGCGTGGATTACCAAATCGACATTCGCCGGCCGGCCGGCAGCCGCATCGTCAACCTTACCTACAAGGGCGCCCCGGTGCGGGACGGCGACGTCTTTATTCTGGCGGTCAACAATTACCGCGCCGGCACGCTTCAAAGCCTGGGGCTTTTGCCGGCGGATCTGAGCGAAAGCATGGTTTTCGACTCGCTTGCCACGGCCGTCCCCGAGATGCAAAGGCTTATCCAGCAATACCTTTCCCAGGAGCTGGGCGGCGTGGCCTCGCCGTCGGCCTCGAACAACTGGAGAATCGTCGGCAACGACTATTCCGGGCTTTCCGGCGCGAGGGAAGCGCTGGCGCTGGTGAATTCGGGCGTTATCGACCTGCCGCGATCCTCGGACGGAAGGACGGCCAACGTGCGCTCGGTAAACGTGCTTGAAAGCGCCTCGGCCGAGTACATAGCCGAGCTTGCCGCCGCCGCGAAAATCGACCCCGGCCTAATTTCCGGCGCCGGCATTACAAGGGGCGAGCTGTACAGGCAAGTCCACGCGCTCTTGGGCCTTTAGCCGGCGCGAGCCCGCGCAAGCCGCATTTTGCGGCTTGCGTCCCGCCCCGCGCCCGCGCTACAATTAAGGCATGGCAGGAGCATTGTTAAAAACGGAAGCATCCGATCGGC
>WRAL01000264.1 GCA_009780285.1 Treponema sp. | reverse complement strand
TCAGCCCGGCGGCGATCCACCAGGTCGTCATCGCGCCCCAGAAGCCGGCCCAGGCCCAGTAAAAGCGCTTTCGCGCGCTGTTGACAAGGCCCTCGCCGACGGGCGGAAACGCCGGGGCGAAGGTATAGTCGAAAGCCGCGCCGGGCGCCTCCGGCGCCGCGACCACGGCCCGCGCGATTCGGCCGGCGCTGTCCTCTATGCTGATATGCGCGAGGCCGCCGATAGGAAGGCCCAGGGTAAGCGGCGCGAAGCCCGCGAAAAGCGCGTTCCAATGAACCCCCGCCTCCGTGCCCTCCGGAACGCTGATCGCCACCTCCGCCAAGGGCGTTTCCCCCAGGACGATCTCGACGTCGGCAAGCTCGCCGGCGGCCAGGTCAAGCTCGACGGACAGGGGCGCGTGGCCGGGGGCGGAGACCGCCACCGTCAGCGCTCCGGGCGGGCGGGCAAGCTCGCGCGCCTCGCCGGTTCCCGCGAAGCCGCCGTTGAAAAGGATCTGCGCCTCCGGCGGATAGGCGCGGACGGCGACCCGCGCGGGCGGCGCGCCGGAAAGCGCCGACGACAGCCTTCCGGCGATCTCGTCCACCGCCTCCTCCAGCGCGTCCATCGAAAAAATAACGTCGTCCTCGAAAACGAAGGCGTCGGCGTAGAGCGCGAAAACCCTCAGCCGCATAAAAAAGCGCCCGTGAAATTCCAGTATTTCCCCGGAAAGAAAGGCGTCGGCGCCCTGGGCCAGCGCGAAGCGCCGTTCCCCGCCCGGGGCGGGAGGCGCCGGGAAAACGTCGTGTATGTCGCTCTGCTTGAGGGCGAAGGCCGGCTCAAGGCTTATGGCCGGCCGCTCGCGCTCCCTGCGCTCGAACTCCTCGCGCAGGCTTTGAATGTCCGCGTCGATCCTGGCGAGATCCCGTCGGCGCCTCCAGTCCGGATCGCCCCGATAAAGAAGGAGCGCCCTGTCGTTCTGCCTTCGCGCCAGGGCCTGGGCGCTTTGCTGGACGGCCCGCCTCCATTCGTAGCTTTCGTAAAATTCCATCTCCGGATCGAGGCGCAGCCTGAAGCTGATCTCGGACAGCCTTTCGAAAAGCCTTCTGTGGATGGCCTCGCCGGAGGCGCGCTGCGACGGGGGAAGCGCCGACATGTCCGGGCGCGTAACGGTAAGGATCCACTCGTCGCGCAGGGTCTCCGGCTCGCGCGACTCGTCGGCCCGAGCGCCTGCGAAAAGCGCGGCGGCCGGCAGCAGCGCCAGCGCAAAGGCCAGGACGAATGGAGCGAGCCGGGATCTTGCCATGCCCATCCCCCGCTAGGCCGTTTTCGGCTGCGCCTCGGACCATGCGTGGCGCAGAAAGCTTTCGACGAAGAGATCGATGTCCCCGTCCATCACCGCCTGGATGTTTCCCATCTCGGCTTTCGTTCGGTAGTCCTTGACCATCGTATACGGCTGGAAGACGTAGGAGCGGATCTGGTTGCCCCAGGAGATGTCCTTTTTTTCCTGATGGAAGCGCTCGTTCTCCTTCTCGCGCTCCTGCCGGTAATGCTCGTAAAGGCGCGCCTTGAGCATGGACATGGCCGAGGCGCGGTTTTTGATCTGGCTGCGCTCGCTCTGGCAGGCCACGACGATGCCGGTGGGCAGGTGCGTAAGGCGCACGGCGCTGTCGGTCTTGTTGACGTGCTGGCCGCCGGCCCCGCCGGAGCGATAGGTGTCCACGCGCAGATCCTCGGCGCGTATGTCCACCTCCACCAAGTCGTCTATAATAGGAAAAAGATAGACCGAGGCGAAGGAGGTGTGGCGGCGCGCGTTGGAGTCGAAGGGCGAGATGCGAACGAGCCTGTGCACGCCTGTTTCCCCCTTGAGATATCCGAAGGCGTAGTTCCCCTCGATTTTGCAGGTCGCGGACTTCACGCCGGCCTCCGCGTCCAGCCTGTCAAGCTCCTCCACGGAAAAGCCCTTGCGCTCGGCCCAGCGGACGTACATGCGGTACAGCATCTGTGCCCAGTCGCAGGCCTCGGTTCCCCCGGCGCCGGAATGCACCGTGAGGAAGCAGCCCCCGGAATCAAGCTCGCCGCCCATCATTTCAACGAGGTTGCGCCTTTCGAAGCGCTCGGCTATTTCCCTAAGGCCGGCCTCTATGCCCGGCGCCTCGCCCTCGTCGGCGGCCTCGATCGCCAGCTCGCGCAGCGCGTCCAGGTCGTCGATCTCGGCGCTCAGCTCCTTCCAGGGCTCGTAGCGGCCGCGCAGGGCCTTGAGCTCGGACATAAGCTTTTCGGCCGCCGCCGAGTCGTTCCAAAAGCCGGGCTCGGCGGATTTTTCCTCCAAAGCCGCGATGCGCGCGCCCAGCGAGTCAAACCCGCCTCCAGGTGTCATGGATTTTTGCCTTTAGCTCCCTAAGGGGAGCGCTCAGTTCGGAAAGCAGCATAGCGACCTCTCTTCTTTAATGCTACCGGAAAAGGGCGCTTGGCGCAAGGGATTAAAAGCCCGGCAATCCAAAACGCGCGGCCCCGGGGAAATCAATTTTCAGAAAAACTCGAGGATTTTTTAACCACGGAGTTAGGAGAGGAAGAAGAACGGATCAAAGCCCCGCGCGACTCCTCTTTACTCCGTGAAACTCCGCAGTTGTTTCTTCATTCACCCACACCTGGAGTTTTGGCAACGCCAAAACTCCGAGTCAATCTGCCGCAGGCAGATTGACCAACCACGGAGGACACGGAGTTACACGGAGTTGGGAGAGGAAAAAACGCCCGGCTTCCTCCCCCCGCGGCTCCTCTTCACTCCGTGAAACTCCGTGTACTCCGTGGTTGACTCTTCTTCCAAAACGAGCCCCGCGCGACTCCTCTTCGCTCCGTGAAACTCCGCGTACTCCGTGGTTGATTTTCCGGAAAAACTGATTTCCCTGGCGCGGCCCCTCGCCTCATAGACTTCCCCCGCTCCGGCCTGTATGATGGGCCAAGGAGGGCGCGATGCTGTGGGTTAAGGAAAGCGTTCCGGAAGTGCTTCAAAGGCTGGACACTTGCCGAAGGGGGCTTACGGAGGGCGAGGCGGCCAAAAGGCTGCAAAGGTTCGGGCTTAACGAGTTCGAGAAAGAGAAAAAAGAGACGGTTCTGCGCAAGGTTTTCCATCATCTGGGCGAGATCACGGCGATTATTCTGCTGGTCGCGGCGGGCGTCGCCGCTTACATGGCGATTTTTCAGGGAGACGGCTGGGCGAAGGTCATCGTTATCCTGAGCATCGTCGTCATCAACGTTTTTCTGGGCATTTTTCAGGAAAGCAAGGCGGAAAAGGCGCTCGACGCGCTGAAAAAGATGAACGCCTTC
>WRAL01000263.1 GCA_009780285.1 Treponema sp. | reverse complement strand
CGCTGCTTCGCGAAAGCGCCGCTTTTCTCAAGCGCGCGAAGGCCGGCGAGCTTACCGCCGCGGCCTTCGGCCCGCGATGGACGCGCAATTTTTTTCGCAACCTTTCCCGCCTGAACGTTTTCGCGCGAATCGAGCGCATGAACGCGCCTGTGGTGATAGCCGGCGCCGGCCCAAGCCTCGAAGCCGCGCTGAATGAAATAAGGCGATCGAGGGACGGGATTTTTTTGATAGCCGCTTCCTCGGCTTTGGCCGCGCTGGCCGCCGGGGGAATAGCGCCGGACCTTGCGATTTGCACGGACGGAGGCGGCTGGGCGCTCATGCACATGCGCGCCTTCGGCCTCGAGCCGCCGCCGGCGAAAGCGCTGGCCTGCGCCCTTTGCGCTGCGCTTCCCTCGCAGTGCGCGCGAACGCCGGCGCTTGCGCTCAGCGACGGGAGCCTTTGGCAGTCTATCGCGCTCAAAGCCGCTGGCGTTCCCTCGGCCTTCGTTCCCCAGCGCGGGACGGTAACGGCATCGGCGCTTGAGCTTGCGCTTTCGCTCAGCTCCGGCCCAATATTTTTCGCCGGCGCCGATTTCGCCATAGCCGACGTCAAAAGCCACGCGCGGCCCTACGGCTTCGACCACCTTTTTTTCGGCTCGGCCTTTCGCCTGCGCCCGCATTACGCGCAAGCCTTTGAACGCTCTCTTGCCATGCGCGAGGGCGGCAGCCACGATATATACGCGCAGTGGTTCAAGGCCCGCATAGAATCCCTTCGCGGCCGCGTCTTCGCCCTTGAAGCCGGAAACGGAATTTTTGAAAGGCGCGCTAAAATCGAAGGCGCGCGATCCGGCCTTAAAATCGCGGGAGTTGAAAGGCTTGCGCTTCCCGGCCTTCCGGCGCAACGGGCCGAAATGGCCGCGCGGGCCATCGAAGGCGCGCTTGCCGACCGGGAACTGGCGCCGCGCCTGACGGCTGAGCTTGGCCCGCTCCTTTTTGCCGGGGAACGGGGCGCCTCGGCGAGGGACGTCGCCGGAAAAATCAGCAATATCACGCGCCGCTATGCGCGCCGCCCGTAACGGAAGCGCAAGGCATGGCTGAAAACGATTTTTTCGAAAAAAATATTGGCGCGCTTGGGGATCGCCGCCGTGATCTGCGCGCAAGCCTCGAAAGGGCGCGAGCCTTAGGCTTGGATAGAAAATTTTATAGCTTTATTGAAACTCCCGTTTTCGGCGCCGTTCCGGCGCTTGCGTCCGAGGCCGGCCCCGCGCGCGCCCTGCACTCAACCGTAAATCCCCAACGGGAAGCCGAGCGCCTTATTGGCCGTGGCCCTGATGGCTTCGCCGTTTTTCTTGGCCTTGGCGGCGGCTTCGCCGTCGAAGCGGCGCTGAATATAAGCGGCGCGGCCTTCGCCATCGCGATAGAGTTTGGCGCGGCCGGCCTTGCCGAGCTTTTTTCCGCGCGCGACTATTCAGGCCTTCTCCGCGATCCGCGCTTTGAGCTGCTTCTCGATCCCGACGACGAGCAAATCGAAAGCGCGATCGCCCGGCGCTATTTGCCGGCCATTTACGGCGGCATAAAGGTTTTTCCGCTCAGGCCAAGGATCGCGCCGGATCCCGGCCCTTTCGAGCGAGCCTCCAATGCGGCGATGCGCGCGATTGAGGCCGTGTCCGCGGACTATTCGGCGCAGACGCATTTTGGAATGCGCTGGTTTTCAAACATTATTCGTAACGCGCTTGAGGCGCGCATGGACACTGTTCCCGCGTCGTTTTTGGGCGCGAGCGAAATCGCGATCTGCGCCGCCGGCCCTTCGTTGGACGAGCAGGCGCCACTGATTCTTGCGCGGCAAAAAAGCCGGGGGGAGGGGGGTGCGCTTGTGATCTGCGCCGACACGGCGCTCCCTGCGCTTCTCGCTCATGGCATAAAGCCCGACGCGGCGGTTTCGATTGACTGCCAACATGCAAGCTGCCTTCATTTTATGGGATCTGCCTGCCGCGACATTCCGCTCTTTATGGACATCTCGAGCCCCCCCGAACTGCGCGGGCTTTCCGACTTTCCGTTTTTTTTCTGCGGCGGCCATCCCTTGGCGGCGTACCTGCGCATGAAATGGGCGAGCCTTCCCGCCGTCGACACCTCAGGCGGAAACGTTACCTATGCCTGCCTTTCCCTCGCGCATACGCTCGGCGCGCGAAACATCGCGATCTATGGCGCGGATTTTTCGTATCCCGGCGGAAGGATTTACGCGCGCGGCTCCTATGTTTTTTCGCTTTTCGAAAGCCGCCAAACCAGGCTTTCTCCGCTTGAGGCGCAGGCCGGAGCATTTCTTTTTAGAAACCTTTTTTTACATGACGACGATCCGGCGGAATCCGGCGGCAAGCGAAGATACGAAACGGCGATCCTGCGTTCGTACAGGATTAGCCTCGCGCGCAAGGTAGCGCAAATCGCCGCGCGGCCGCAAAGGGCGCTTGAATTTTTGGGCAAAAGGTCGCGGGACTCAAGCCGTCCTTTTTCCTTCGAGGCAAGGCCTTTTTCCCCCGCGCGCGAGGGCTTTCGATTTTTTCCCCCGACATTAAGCGGCGCCGATTTTTTGCGCGGCTACCTGCGCGCCTTGGAGTCGCTACGGCTTCCCGAAGGCCCGCCAAAGTTCGCGCGCGAGGAGGACGGCCTTGTTTTTGAAACGCTCCTGCCCTTTATGGCCGCGCTAAGATCGCGAAGGCCCGCTCTTTCCGGCGCGCGCCTGGCCGAAGAGTCGCGGCGGATGTGCGCGGACAAGATCGCCAAGGCGCTGGGGTAGGGCGGGGCGGTTATTAGAGTTGTTCGGAAACCTCAGTTTCAGAACAACTTCCTTTTTAAAACGCATTTTTGCAGGGCTTTAGCCCGAAAAAATGCAAGACTTGTTCGGGAACCAATGGGGTTCCCGAACAAGTCCATTAAAGGCCGCGTTTTTTCATGCCTTCGATTAGCGCGTCTATGTGATATAATCGATTGCGTCTTTCCTCGTCAGACTCTTTTCGGCGCCCGGTTACGGTGCCGTCGCCGAGCCGGCCGTCGGTGTTAAGCCCCCATGCCAGCGGTTAAACCAAGGTCGCCGGGAATGGCCTCGCAAGCCTTTCCCCAGGCAATCTTGGTTTTGTTTGTGTTTTCCCTCAAATCCAGTTGGTTAATTTTAGCTGTTCTATAGTACAGATGTCTTCACCATTGTCAACGGCCTGCAATATCTTTTCTTTGATTTTTTTGTTTGCGTTAAAATAATACGAAATAATGTCCGTATCGAGAAAAATCACGGTTTGCTCCTTCCTGTTGAAAAATTTGAGCGTTCCTCAACAATTTGCGCCATTGTTTTT
>WRAL01000262.1 GCA_009780285.1 Treponema sp. | reverse complement strand
GATTACAAAAAGAACCTTGAAGTGATACTGCTGCTCGGAGCCGACAACGTAAATCATTTTATCAAAGGGCCATTCGCCATGCCTGTTAATCGCAAGGCCAAAGTCCTGGGTAATATAAATCGCCGTGCCGTCGCCGCGAAGAAGGACTTTTTTGTCCAGCTTTTCCTCTTCCAAATCCACGGCGATCGCGCCGTCCTCGCGCTTGTAGAAAATGCCCTTGTCAAGGCCTTTAAGAACCTCGGCCTTTCCCAAAAGCCAAACGTCGCTTTCAAAATCGAACTTGTCAAAAGTAATGCCGGTGCGCGCGTAGGTTTCCTTCATTCCCTCTATTGCCCAGGAATTCATTTTCTTCCATAGATCTACGGTTTCCGCGTCGCCGGCTTCCCACTTTCGCAGCATTTCCTGCGCGCTGGCCATTAAAGGCGCGCGAGCCTCGGCCTCTTCCTTTTTTACGCCGCTTTTTACCAGCGCTTCCGTTTCGGCCTTTAGCTCCTGGCTAAATTTTACGTACCATTCGCCGACAAAGTGATCGCTCTTCACGCCCTCGGATTCCGGCGTTTTTCCCTGCCCGTGATCCTTGTAGGCCAGCATCGATTTGCAAATGTGAATTCCCCTGTCATTAATTATGCAGAGCTTGCGAAGGTCGGCGCCGCAGGCGGCTAAAATGCGCGAGACGCTTTCGCCCAGCGCGTCGTTGCGCAGGTGGCCCAAATGCAAGGGCTTGTTGGTGTTCGGGCTGGAAAATTCCACGATGATTTTTTGCCCGGCCATCGTCCCTGGCCTGGCAAAAGCAAAATCGCCCTCCTCGTCGGCAAGTATCTGCGCAAGCGCGCTTTTCGCCGCCGCCGCGCGATCCAGCTTGACGTTTACGTAAGGCCCGACCTGCAAGGCCGTTCCGGGCATCCCGCCTTTCGCGGCGAGTTTTTCGCAAACAAGTCGCGCAACGTCCGGCGGGCCTTTTTTAAAAGCCTTGGCAAAGGCGAACATGGGAAAGCCGATGTCCCCCATCTTCGGATCCGGCGGGGTTTCCGCGAAAAGCTGCTCGGCCTTTACTTCGATGCTCGCGCCCGCCTCTGAGCCTTCGGCTTCCGCCAACGCGCGCAGCGCCTCGGCAATCGCCTTTTTCCAGATTTCCTTGTAGTCCTGCATTTTTCCCTTCCTATCGAAATGCGCTAAAGCACGCGCAGTCTTTTTACGTAAACCCCAGCCTCGCGCAGGGCGCCGGAAAGCGAAAGCGGCTTTTTCCGCCCGCGCCGCGCCGAGATAGCGTCCACGCCCAAGAAAACGACGCTGGCGCAAGTCCGCGCGTCGGCAAGCGCGTTATGCGCATCATACACTATGTCAAATTCCTTGCCAAGCGCGGTAAGCGCGTGGGATCGAAGGCCGGGCCAGGCGCGGCGCGCGAGGGCGAGCGAGCAAAAATAGCCCAGGTCCGGCGGCGGGATGTCGTAGCGCGCGAGCGTGGCGCGAAGAACGCGCATGTCAAAGGAAGCGTTGTGCGCCACGAGCGCGGTATCGCCGATAAAGTCGCGCGCGCCGCCTTCCCAAACCTCGGCGAAATCCGGCGCCTCGCGCAGGTCGTCAACGGTGAGGCCGTGAATGCGCGTAAAATCCGGCCGCACGAAAAGCTCCGGCGGCCGCGCGAGCGAGTAAAACTCGTCCACGACCTCGCCGCCCCGGCAGCGCGCAAGCCCCAGGGAAATAGCGCTGTCCGCCGCGTAGTCGGCGGTCTCAAAATCAATCGCCACGAATTCGTCCACGCAAGCATAATGCGCTTTTTCCCGCGTCGTGAAAAGCCGGGGCGAAGGCGCCGCGCTCCGGCGGAGCGCGGCGCCACGATGGGCTGCGCAGCGATAAAAGACAAACAATCCAAAACCGGCGGACGGGGCGGGGCATTTTTAGGTTGCCCGGCCTTTGATTTGTGGCCGGAGGCCAGATATATTTTACTATTAAAATTATGCCACTGGCCGATAATATACATGCTATTGGCTGGAAAAAGTAAAAAAAGCGAAAAGTCGCTATTTTTCGCTTGCATACAGATCAAATATATGATATAGTCAAATATAACTTGGATGCATTCAAAAACCATTTGGAGGATGCATTATGAAGAAGTTGCTTAATTTGGCTGGCGCCGACTGGAGTGTGGGTAACAAGGTACACCACGGCATTGACCGAGCTGGACAAGGCCTTTATACGCCAGTTGTATCAGTAGAAAGACGCGGGCAACTTTACGTTGCCCGCAAGCCTTCCATGGGGATTTACATGAAAACCAGTAAAACTCGTACGCAAGTGGCGGCGTTATTCTTGATTGCATTGTGCGTAAATTTATCCGGTTGCCCTGATTATTATACGGAGACAGAAATAATAGTAGTCAATGAATCGTCCTATGATTCACGTATCGTCTTTGAACGTAATTCTCTAGATCGTGGATTTATGAAAACAGTTGATGTAAATCAAAGAGAATTCATTTCTTTTATTTTATATCCACTTTTTGGTTCAAAAAAGGAGGAGCATTATAACCCAAACAAAGAAACGCCCAATGTTGTTATTTTCAATCTGGTTGCAGGTGAGATAGGAGAAAAAATAAAAGAGATGGATGCCAAAGGGAACAAGTCTATTTTTGAATTCATGGGGTACAATAATAACACTGCCTTGTATCGGTTCAAAATTACGGATGAATTGCTGCAAAATTAATTTTGGGGGAATACTATCAAACATGAAAAACGGCAGGTTAAATGGCGGAAAGTGGGGAACAAGGTACACCGCGAAATTGTACGAATTGGGCTATGCGTTTGTACGCCAGGCAGACGAAATACAAACCTATGATTTTCCGAACAAACTCCGCTTTAAACAGCAAAATACGCAGTTTTTTGCTGGACTTGCTCGACAACTAACCGAGTTGCCGAGCAAGTCCAATAGATATATCAGGAGACAAATATGAAGAAAATATGCATTGTTTTGCTGTTTATATTTTCAACAGTTAATGTTAACGGTGAAGAACTAGAGAAAAATATAATTTATGGAGGTATTAGCGCTTCTCCAGTTGGAATAGGTTTTGGTATTGGCTTCTTGTCTCCGCATTTTTTGTTTGGATTAAGTCTTGAATATGAACGTTTATTTAATGCAATGTTTTCATTAGCGCTGGACATAGGCATTGACCCTGTGCTTACACCTTATGCGGAAATAAAAGGGCGTTGGTATCCGCGCTCAAATATTTTCTATTTAGGATTGGGTACCGGAATCTGGGGATTTATTCCACTAACACTTATTAATAATAGCGCAGGGTATTCAATCACACTTTCACCCACTATTGGCTGGAGAACAAACGCCGATCAAAATAATAAATGGGTTAT
>WRAL01000261.1 GCA_009780285.1 Treponema sp. | reverse complement strand
TCGATGTCGTCCTCTTCGTAGTGGAAACAGAACCAAGTGAAAACACGGTGAGAATAATTTCGGCCAGGCCGGCGCTGAAGCATGAACAGGAGGTTTACCATGCCAATCGTGGAAAGTACCGTCGATGACCTGCCCCCTCTTGACGAGCGGCGCTTGGAGAGACTAAGGGCGCTAAAGGACCGGGACATCGATGTTTCCGAAATGCCCGCTCTTACGCGGGAGCAGCTAGCCATGTTCGTCCCGGCGAGGCAGCTTAACCGCTCGACGGATCGGGCCGTAAAAATTCCCGCGATCGGCGAGGCTGCCATCAAGCTGATTGATGGCGACCAGGCCAGGAAAACCGGCTGATAATAATCCCAACGGTCCTGGGCGGATTGGCCCGTCCTCCGTGGCTGATTTTCCGGGAAAATCGACTTCCCTGTCACGGGCCGAAAGCGCCGTTGCCTTAGTCGGCGTTTTGGGGTATCATTTTCCTGCATGAAAAAGTTTTTCGTCGTACTTTTCATTCTTGTCCTGCTCGCCGGCGCCGGCCTGTTTTTCGGCTGGGCGCAGAGGGGCGTGCCGCCCGGCGCGGAGGGTGTCCTGATCTCCCGCTCGCACGGCGTGGACGGCCGCCTTGTAACGGCGGGGGAATTCCGGTGGATCTGGCAAAGGCTGATCCCCACGAACTCGCGGATGCTGTCCTTTCGCAGGACCGTCGCGCATCGCCAGTTCAGCGATTCCGGCGCGCTTCCCTCCGGGAGGATCTACGCCGCCTTCCTCGGCATCCAGGAGGATTTTTCCTGGGAAATCTCAGGCTCCCTGTCCTTCCGCCTGCGATCGAGCGCGCTGATCCCGCTCGTGGAATCCGGCCTGGCGCAGGATCAGGCGGAGCTGGACGCGTACATGGGCGCGCTGGCCGACGAGATGCGGGCCGTGGTTATAGGCTGGTTCGACAGGGACGCGGCGCGGGGGACGCAGGCGCTTTTGACGCTGGGCGAGATACCGGCGCTTAGCGCGGAAATCGAGCGGCGCTTTCCCTCCGTCGAGGGCTTCTCGCTGCGCATCGTCTCGGCGCGGCTGCCGGACTTCGAGCTTTACGAGCAGGCGCGCGCCCAGCACAGGGAATTTATCGCGATGCAGAGGGAGCACGTGGAAAGCGGCATGGCGGCGATGGCCGCGGACAGGCTTTGGGCCTTCAGCCGAATCGCCGAGCTTGAGCTCTACGGGGACCTGTTGAGCAGGTTCCCCGTTCTGCTTGATCTTCTTTCCATAGAAGGCGCGCTGTCGCGCGGGGAGTAACCGCGCGGGCTTTCCGTTGTTGAAAATCCGCGCGAAGGGCGCCGCGCGCCTTGAAATTCGCGGCGGTTTCGGGCATTCTCTTTGCAAGGGGTAAATTCAATGCAAAAAATTCGGGCCTTGGCCGTTCTGCTCGCCTTGTGCCATTTTTCCCTGCAGGCCGCCCTGGCGCAGGAAGCGGACGACGATTGGGGCCTGTACATGGTGGACGTCTACTCGCTGGGCGACCAGACCTTTTCGATAAACGCCGGGGTTATCTTTCCCACGGTGTTTTCCTACAGGGACGACGCGGACAGGCCCTACAATCACGGCTTCAGGCAGGTAGGCGGCGCCGGCTCGCTGGCCTACACCGTCTTCCTTGGCCCCAATCTTTACGTCGGCGCCGAGATAGGCATCAGATTCATAGGGACGGTCGCCGAGACCATGCTTATAGCCGTTCCCATCGGGCTTCGCGCCGGCTGGCAGTTCACGTACCGTCGCTTTGAATTCCCGGTGGGGCTCGTCTTCGGCCTGGCGCCGCAGAACCACGGCGACGAAAGGCACCTCGGCCTTTTCCTTGGCGGCGGGGGGGCGGCCTTTTTCCGCTTTAGCCCCTCCTGGTCCTTCGGGCTGAACGCCGACTGGACCTGGTTCCCGCAGCGGCCTCGCGTGGACGGAAAGCGCTTGCCGGAGCAGGACGCGGACGGAAACTTCGCCGGCGTCACCCTTTCGGCGCGCTACCACTTTTAGGAGACTCAAGATGAAAAAACCATGGGCGCGCGTTTTTTTCCCGGCGATTCTTGCCCTCGCGCTGGCCTCGTGCAGGATGGATCCGGTCTTTTACGTGATCTCGCTCGCCGAGCCTCCGCGCGATCCGCTCGTTCCCGGCACGCCTTCGAAGATCGTCGAGTTTGACGGAAGCCTTTTCGTCGCCGCCAGAAGCCGGCTTTTCGCGGCCCCCGTCGCGGGCGGCGAATGGAAAGCGAGCCCCACGGCGCCCTCCGGCGGCGGCTTCGACGTGGCCGCCACCGTCGGCTTTCTCTACGCGCTTTCCGGCAACGGGACGGAAAACCGGCTTTTCCGCATAGGCGCCGCGGCCTTGGGCTCGGGGGGGGGCTGGGACGAGGTCGCCGTAAGCGCCGGCGCCGACGCGATTTTCGCCATAGGGAACCGGCTTTTCGTTTCCGTTCCGGCGGAGGGAGGCGGCTATTCCATCTTTTCCGTGGCGGATGACGAAAGCTCCTCGTCGCTGATCCTTTCCGGCGCCAGCATGCTCACCGGCTCGGCCGGATCCTTCCTCAGCGCGATCGGCGGGGTTTACCGCTGGGACGGCTCGGCGCTCTCGCCGGTCGGGACCGGAATCTTCATGGGGATAATCGAGCTGCCGAGCGGCGACGTCGTGGCCGCCCATCATGACGGGCGGCTTTTTTCGGTAAGCTCCGGCGGCATCGACGCGATGACGACGACCGGCGGAGCCTCGCTGCGGATAGGCTCGCGCGCGACCGGCGCCCTCGCCGTGGCCAATGTCGCGGATACGGACTCGAGCGACAGGGTTCTTGTCGCCGGAAGGCAAAGCCCCGCCGGGCAGAGCGCCTTCGGCTACGTGGAATTCGCGCTTACCGCCTCGGGCGCCATCGACCCAAGCCTGAACGCGCAAAGCGGGGCCGGCCTTCGCAGCATCCTTCATCCGGATCGTTTTTCGACGAGCCTTGGCAGGCATTCGGTGAACCGACTCTTTTTCAAGGAAGGCGCGGGCTTTTTCGCGTCGACCGCCGCGACGGGCCTTTGGCTCTACGAGGAAAACAGATGGAGAGTCGTGGAATAGGCCGGCGCTGAGGCGCGGCCCCAATGGACGAGCTTTTTTCGGCCGGCGGCTCCGATTCGGCGCCCCTTGCCGACCGCATGCGACCCAGGACGATCGACGAGGTCGTGGGCCAGGATCACATCGTGGGCCCCGGCCGGCTTTTGCGCCGGGCGATACAGGCGGACAGGCTTTCGTCGGTCATTTTTTGCGGGCCGCCAGGCTCGGGCAAGACAAGCCTTGCGCGGGTCATCGCCAACACGACGCGCGCCGCCTTCGAAAGCCTTAACGCCGTGCTT
>WRAL01000260.1 GCA_009780285.1 Treponema sp. | reverse complement strand
TACCTGCCCTTGATGCCGGGAATGTTTTCGAGCAGGGGCCGGAACACTTGTTCCGCCGAGCGCCTGGCCTGCGCGAAAAGCGCCGAGTCGCTTTCGACCTTTTGCCTCTGCGCCTCCTCGTGGCTTTCCCGTATCGTGTTGGCGGTTTTGAGCGTGTACCTGGAAAAAAGGCTCGTTCGCTCGTCGTAAAGGCTAAAGGTTTTTGGATGGGTGATGTTGGAAAGGATTTTTATTTTTGGCATTACCAGCGTTATATTGTAGCCGTCGTCGCGCGCCTCTATTTCCCTCGCGTCGAAGCCCAGCTTGATCGTGCCGTCTATCGTGTAAATCGCGCTTTTTTTTGTCAGCGGAATGGGGATGTTAAAAAGCTTGCCAACATCGCAGTGAGTGATAACGGCGCTGTAATGATAGACAAGGCTTGAAAATTCCGCGTCGGGAAGCACGGCCTTTACGATGGACCTTACGTCCAGCCTGCCCTGGCTGGCAAAAGCCGGAGCCGCAGCGCGCCTGTCCCCGAAAAAAAACCTTCCCGCGAAAAAGCCAAAGCCCAGCGCCGCGAAAAGCAGGATCGCGCCGGCCGGAAAGCCCAGGGAACGCGGCGAAAAGGCAAGGAACGCAAGCGCCGCCAGAGCGAAAAGCGCAAGCGCCGCGACGAAGATCCTTCGTCCGTTTTTTTTCACGAGCGCCCCCCTTAGGGGCCGTCCCTAAGGTCCAGAAGCTCGCCCATGCTGCGCAGCTTGGAGGTGGCCTTTTCCTGAATTTGCCGCACGCGCTCGCGGGTGATCCCCAGCAGCTTTCCCGTTTCCTCGAGGGTAAGCGGCCCCTCGCCGGCCAGCCCGAAGCGCAATTGGATTATCTTCATCTCGCGTTCGGAAAGCTGGGAAAGAATGTCCGTCATCGTGTCCTGCAAGGTCATCGAAAAAACCATTTCGAAGGGCCCGGACATGGAGTCGTCCTTAATGAGGTCGGCCAGGCGCGTAAGGTTCCCGTTGTCGACCACCGCGTCAAGGCTCGTCGTTTCCTGGGAAAGGCGAACGATGTCCTTTACCTTCGCCACGGGGATTCCAAGGTACTCGGAAAGCTCCTCCTCGTTCGGGTCGCGCCCGAGGCCGCCGGTGAGCTGCTTGGCCACATAGTAGCACTTCTTGATCGTGTTGAGCATGTGAATGGGGATGCGAATCACGCGGCCCTTGTCGGCTATGCTCTTGATGATCGCCTGCCTTATCCACCAAGTGCCGTAAGTCGAAAAGCGGCAGCCCTTGGTATAGTCGAAGCGCTCGACCGCCTCGATAAGGCCTATGTTGCCCTCGTCGATAAGGTCAAGAAGCGGAAGCCCGCGATGCTGGTAGTTCTTCGCGATGGAAACGACCAGGCGCAGGTTGGAGTTGATCATCTTGTGCTTGTAGTGAAGGAGCGAGGCGTCCAGCGCGGCCCTTTCCTTGGAGAGATCGCCGGACTCGCGCCTTTTATCAAGCTCCGCTATGCGCCCGCGCAGGCTCACCACCTTCTCGCCAATGCTCTGTTCCTCCTGAACGGTCAGGAGCGGGTATTTGGAAATTTGCTTGAAGTACAGCGCGAGCGGATCGGTTTCCTTGTCGGCCTTGGACCTTCTTGCGCCTGACTTCCTGCGCTTCCAAGTCTCCTCCATTTCTGCTTCCGCGCTCTCGTTGTCAATATCTATTTCCATAGACAACATCATCCTTGACACCTTCGCATGTCTCCCTTCTATGATCTTGGGGCTGTCGCCGGATCGACCGGCAGGCCGTTTCTCGAAACGATAAAAACAAGCTCCGGCTTGCCCGACGCCGGGTGAAGCCCTAGCTTTCCAAGCTCGGTTCCCGTGTCCACGACGTCGCCCACCCGCACGGAAAGGCTTTCGTTGGCGCCGTACAGAAACCTGAAGCCTCCCGAGGACTCGACTATGACCACGTTGCCGTAGCCCCGCCAAGGGCCGGAATACACCACCGTCCCCCGGCTGACGCTTCGCACGGACTCCGACTCGCGGCCAAGAACGAGCACCCCCCCGGAGGCGCCGCTCATGTAGGCCACCTCCAGCGCCGGGATCGGCCAGCGCAGGGAAGGATCCGCCCTTCTTCCGGTGGCGATCTGCGGCGAAGGCGCGGCCAGAGGCGGCGCCGGCTGCGGCGGCTGCGAGACGACGGCGGGGAAAGGAATGCTTATTCTTTCCCCGGCCCTAAGGACGCGCTCCTGCGAAAAGCCGTTGATCTCGCGCAGGGCGGCAAGGGTTACCCCGTTGCTGCGCGCGATGCTGAAAAGCGTTTCCCCCGGAGCGACGACGTGCGTGGCGCGCGCCGCGCCCTGCGTTCCCGGCGCCTGAGCGGCCGCCTGAGTCTGGGACCCGGGAATCAGCAGCCGCATTCCGACGCGCAGCTGGGACGGGTCCGTCATCCCGTTGTGGCGCATAAGCTCCTCCTGGCTTACGCCGTGGGCGCGGGAAAGCGAAAAAATCGTGTCCCCCCTTACCACGGTATGAGTCGCCTCCGCCGCCGCCGGGCCTGAGAGAACCAGCCCGAGGAAAATGGAAAGCGCGGCTGCGCGGATGGAAAAGATCATACCTAGCTATCTTCGGCAGTTTTCCACCTTCGGATTAGGGTTTTAGTCGGAAGCGATGGGCCGCGCGCGGCGATCGGGGGCGCGCGGGCGGGCGAAAAGGCGCCGACCAAGCCCGGGCGGGCCCGATCGGCGCATGCTTGTCCAAGGAAGCGCTGATTTCCTTGTCGGCGTTTTCCCAAAAATCCGGCCGGCGGCCAGTGTTCCGGAATAGTCAAATGACGGTATGCAGGTTGAGGTAATTCCTTGCCTGGCAAGGAATTACCGAAGGTCGCGATTTAGAAACCGAATATTCCGGAACACTAGACCCTGAAAAGGGAGACCGCCCTGGCCAGCTCCGATATGCTTTGCTTCACCCGGCCGCTGAGGGCGCTGGCGTTGCCCACGGCCCCGTTTATAAGCGCGGCGCTTTCGGCCATGTCGCCCATCCCGCCCGAGATTTCCTGCGTCACCGCCTCGAGGCTCCGGCTTTCCTTTATGACGTCGCGGCTTCCCAGGAGCATCTCGTCGGAGCCCGTCTTGACCTCGATCGTGATGTCGCTCACCTGGCTGGAGGCGTCCAGCACCTGCCGGCTCCCCTTGTCCTGCTCGTCCATGGCGACGCGGATCGCCTCGCCCTGCTCGGCCACGACCTTCACGCCGCGATCGATGGCCTCGAATTTTTTAAGCACGCTGACGGTCGACTTGGTGATCTTGTCCATCGATTCCCGTATCCGCTTAAGGACGTCGCCTATGGTCTTGGACTGCTCGCTTGAGCTTTCCGCCAGCTTGCGGATCTCGTCGGCGACCACGGCGAAGCCGCGGCCCGCGTCCCCGGCATGGGCCGCCTCGAT
>WRAL01000259.1 GCA_009780285.1 Treponema sp. | reverse complement strand
TGGGCAAGGCGACGCGCTGAAGCGCGCCGCCTTGCCCAAAAGTTTTTCCTACAGAAGCGCGGCCTTTATTTCCCTAAAGCCCCGCGCGAATGCCCGCTGGCCGCAGGGGGCCGGCGATCAAAGCCCTTAGATCAAAAGTCCGCGCGGCCCCGGCGCGGTATGGAATCGCATCCGGATTCCAGGTATACTGATCCCGGACATGAAAAAACGGCTTGGAATTGTTTTCGCAGGCGGGGAAGGCCCGCCGCCTGGGGACGTCGCGCGGATCTGCGCGACGCGGCCGGAGGCGCTGCGCGTCGCCGCCGACTCCGGGCTTCTTCTGGCAAGAGCCGCCGGGATCGAGCCGGGCTGGATCGTCGGCGACATGGACTCGCTTGCGGAATCGGAGCTTGCGCGCGAGGGCGGCGCCGAAAGGGCGCTGCGCCACCCGGCGGACAAGGACCTCAGCGACACGGAGCTTGCGCTCGCCCTGCTCGTCGAAAAGGGCTGCGAGGATGCCTGGATCATAGGCGGCGGCGGGGGAAGGCTCGCGCATTTGCTCGCCATTTTCGGCCTTTTTCAGAGGCCGGGATTTCCAAGCCGGTGGATCACGGCCGGAGCCGACGCGCGCCGCCTCGAGGCCGGGGAGGAAACGCGGGAGTCGGTCGCGCCGGGAAGCCTGGTCTCGGTTTTTCCCCTGGCGAGCGGCCCCTGGAGGGCGGAAAGCCAGGGGCTAAAATGGCCGCTACGGGATGCTCGCTGGGAAGGCGGGCCTTCGGTCGGCCTTAGCAACGTCGCGCTCGACGGCGGGATCGCCCTGCGATCGGTCGAAGGGCGCTTTATCGTTATATTGGAGGGAACATGCCAGCGGTGATAATAGACGGCGGCGCCATCGCCAGGAAAATACGCGCTCGCGCGGCCCAAAGCGCGCTCGCCCTTGCCGCGCGGGGCGAGCGTCCTTGCCTGGCGGTGATCCTCGTCGGAAACGATCCGGCGAGCCTTTCCTACGTCGGCGCCAAGGAAAAGGCCCTCGCCCAGGCCGGAATGCTTAGCGTGGACGCGCGCCTGCCGGAAGGCTCAAGCGAGGCGAGCGTCCTTGCCGCCATCGAAAGATTCAACGGCGACGACAAGGTTCACGGGATTCTCGTCCAGCTTCCCTTGCCCGCCGGCCTAAGCGAGGGCAGGGTGATCGCGGCGATAAGCCCGGAAAAGGACGTGGACGGGTTTTGCCCGGTTTCCGTGGGGAACGCCACTTTCGGAAGGCCCAGCTTCCTGCCCTGCACGCCAAGCGGGGTGATGGAGATACTGCGCGAGATCGGCGCCGTGGTTTCCGGCGCCCATGCCGTCGTCGTGGGCCGCTCCTGCATCGTGGGAAGGCCGATGGCGATGATGCTCGGGGCGCGCGGCGCCGACGCGACGGTAACCATGTGCCACTCCGGGACGCGGGACCTCGCGCGGCACACGCTGCAGGCCGACATACTCGTCGCCGCGGCCGGCCGGCCCGGCCTAATAACCGCCGACATGATAAAGCCCGGCGCCGTCGTCATAGACGTGGGCGTGAACCGAGTCGCCGACCCGTCCAGGGAAAGCGGCTACCGGCTAGTCGGGGACGTGGATTTCGAGGGGGCCCTGGAAAGGGCCTCGCATATAACGCCGGTGCCCGGAGGCGTCGGCCCTATGACCATAGCGATGCTGCTTGAAAACGTGGCGAAGGCCGCGCGTGAGCGCGCCGAAAAAAAGGAGGGAAAACAATGAGCGACTTTAAGGGCGAGGAAGGACAGCCTCGCATTGACGGCCTTGACAGGCTTCGCCGGGACGCGATCCGCTGCTTCGTAGGCGGCGTCGCGCTTATCGCGCTGCGCCTGATTGCGCGCCTTCCCGTTCTTTCCTACGCCGCCGGCGGCCTTATCGTCGCGCTGGGAATAGGCTGGATGCTCGCCAACAATCCCGTGAACAAAAGGACGGGGATTTTTATCATCGTCCTGGGGATTTTGCAGGCCTTCTCGCGCTTTCCGGTGCCGCACATCGCGCTGGTGGCGGGAACGGCGCTGGGCGTTGCCAACATGTGGCTGATCGTTACCGGCGCGCGCTATCTGATCTCGTACATGATGGGGCAGGGCAAGCGCTATAAATGACGTATTTTTTCGAGACCTACGGCTGCCAGATGAACTCAGCCGAATCCTCGGCCCTGCTTCTGGCCTGCCGTGAAAAGGGCTGGACCGCCGCGCCTGACGGGGAAAGCGCCGACCTGGTTCTTATCAACACCTGCGCCGTGCGCAACACCGCCGAACGGCGCGCTCTGGCGCGCATAGCCCATCGCGCGGCGGACAAAAAAAAGGGCCTCGCGCGGGGGAAAAATTCGGCGCTTGTGGTCGCCGGCTGCATGGCGCAGAGGTCCGCCGAAAGCATCAAGAAAAAGTTTCCCGAGGTGGACTACGTTATCGGCACCGGCGCGGACGAGACCTTCAGGCGCATACTCGAGGCCCTGGAAAGGGCGAGCGTCTTCCTCCCAGGCGCCGGCGGCTCCTGGGAGGAAGACGAGGGCTTTGCCCCAACGGGCTTTGCCCGCAAGCACTTCGAGCCGGGCGAGCGC
This sequence comes from Treponema sp., assembly GCA_009780285.1. Taxonomy (GTDB): domain Bacteria; phylum Spirochaetota; class Spirochaetia; order Treponematales; family Breznakiellaceae; genus WQXQ01. Next base: position 838 of record WRAL01000259.1, on the reverse strand, counting down.
CGGGTTCTTCTGCCGGTGATGCGCGGCTGCGATTCCTTTTGCTCGTACTGCGTCGTCCCCTACGCCCGAGGCCGCGAGGCGGCGCGCGATCCCGCCGAGATCGCGCGGGAAATACGCGCCGCAGGCGAGTCAGGCGCCCGCGAGATCACCCTTTTGGGGCAAAATATCAGCGCCTATAACTGGAGATCCGGCGAGACGGGCTTCCCGGCGCTTCTGCGCATGGCGGCGAGGGAGGCCCGCGCCGGCGGCGTAAGGTGGCTGCGCTTCCTTTCGGCCAATCCGAAGGATTTTTCGAGCGAGGCCATCGCCGCGATGGCGGAAAACGAGGAATTTTGCCGGCACCTTCATCTTTGCGCCCAGCACGGCTCGGACCGCATTCTCCGCGCCATGAACCGGGGCTACACGCGCGATCGCTACCTCGCCCTTGTCCGCGAGGCGCGCGAGGCCATGCCGGAGATAAGCCTTACCTCGGACATACTCGTCGGCTTTCCCGGCGAGAGCGAGGAGGACGTCGAGGCGACCCTTTCGCTTATGGAAGAGACGCGCTTTCTCTACGCCTATACCTACCATTACAACCCGATGGAAGGAACGGCGGCCTTTGGCCTGCCGGGGAGGATCCCGGAGGAAGCGAAGCGGGAAAGGCTTTCGCGGGTGATCGCCCTGCAAAAAAAGCACACGGCGGAGCTTTTGAAGGCCCGCGTCGGCCGTCGCGCCGTCGCGCTTGTCGAAGGGATTTCGCGAAAAAATGCCGATGAATTAGTAATGCGCACTGAAAGAGACGAAATGGTCGTGGCTCCGGGGCCGGCCTCGGCGATAGGCTCGTTCGCCGAGGTCGAGC
>WRAL01000258.1 GCA_009780285.1 Treponema sp. | reverse complement strand
CGTAAAAGGCCTGAATCGCGACGGCGCCTCCTCCCAAAACCAGCGCCAGGGCCCCTCCTCCGGTTCCGCCGGCAAGCGAGCGCCTGAGAAAATAGCACATGGGAATCCACAAAAGGCAGAAAAGGGTCATGCCCCAGATTACACAATCGCGCGGGCCTGCGCAACCGCGCGAGAGCGCGACAGCGAAAGCGCGCGACCGATCCTTGACGGAAAGCGGGCCTTCCCTTTAGAATAACGGCAGCGCGACGAAAGCGGGCGCAAAGGAAGGACGAGAAAGTGAGCCGCGAAAACCTTTTGATCCTGGTGCCGACTTACGACGAGGCCGAAAACATAGAAAAATTATTGACGGCTATTTTCGATTTATACCCCCAGCGCGAGGTCTCCGGCGTTTCCGTCCTGGTGATCGACGACAATTCCCCCGACGGCACCGCGGCCATCGTCGAAGGGCTTATGGGCAAATACGAAGGCCGCCTGCACCTTTTGAAAAGGGCCGGAAAGGCCGGCCTTGCCAAGGCCTACCTAGCCGGCTTTGAATGGGGCCTGGAAAGAGGCTTCGGCGAATTTCTGGAAATGGACGCGGACCTTTCCCACGACCCCAAATATCTGCCGGAAATGATCGCGCAGATCCAGAGCCACGACGTGGCGATAGGATCGCGCAACGTCAAAGGCGGCGGCGCGGAGGGCTGGCCCTTTTCGCGCACGCTTATTTCCAAAGGCGGCTCGCTTTACGCGCGGGCCGTCCTTGGCTGCCCCATCAAGGATCTGACCGGCGGCTTCAACATGTGGACGGCCGAGGCCCTCGAAAAAATCGGGCTTGATCGCATCATTTCGCAGGGCTACCTCTTCCAGGTCGAGATGAAATACCGCGCATGGAAAGCCGGCTGCTCGGTAAAGGAAATTCCGATTATCTTCAGGGACAGGACGCTCGGCGCGTCGAAAATGTCGAAGAAAATTCTTTTCGAGGCCCTTCTCAAGGTATGGGACGTAAGGCTGAGCGCGGCCGGCGCGACAGGCGAATTCCTTAAGTTCGCGATAGTCGGCGCTCTGGGAGCCGCCACGAACCTGCTGCTTTTTTTCGCCCTGGTCGACCTACTTGGCCTCGCGGCAATCCCGGTAAGCGTCGGCTGCTTTTGGGTCGCCGGCACGCAGAACTACGCGCTTAACGGCAAGTGGACTTTCGCCGGAGCCTCGGCGAAACTGTCCGTGAAAAAATGGCTGGCCTTTCTGGCCGCCTCTCTTGTGGGCCTGGGCGCCAACCTCGCCGTAATGCAGGCGATGATCTCGCTTTTGAATCTTCCCTTTAAATTCATCGCGCAGGCCTGCGGCATAGTCGCCGGCATGGCGCTTAACTTCGTCTTTTCTAAATTTTTGGTATTTAGGAAAAAGGCATGATCGAAGAAAAAACCGCCGCGCTTTTTGGCCCGAAGGCGCGCCCCGCGCTGATCGCGGCGGCGATCCTCGGCGCTCTGGCAATTGCGTTCTTTGCGCGCATGGCGCAGGCCGACGCGCTTAAAATAGCATTTATCCATGGGGCCTGTCTCTGCGTTATGTTCGCGGTTGTCGCGTATAAAAATTATTTGAGCAAAATAGAGATTATGATCTTTTGCTTTCTGGGCGTTCAGTTTCTGGCGCTTGCGCCCCGGCCGGAGGCAATGAGCGCTTTTATTTCATCACATTATTTTCTATCATACCGTTACGGCGTTTCCTCAAGGGGCCTTGCCGCCACGATTCTCGACTTTTTCACTGGCGACGGCTTCGTTTCGGCCACCCTGCTCTGGCATTTTATTGTAAGCGCGACCGCTTTGCTTGCGTTTGCAATATCGATTTTTATGACGGCCGCCATGAGCGGCGTTTCAGACGAGGCTAAAATCTTCGTAATTTTCATGGCCTTTTTATGGCTATCCTCTTTCGTCTCGCCGGCAGTTTACTTCGGATACCCGAATTTTGGCCGCACTGAAATTTTCGCTCTTATCGCGCTTTTTGTCATTGCCTCCATTGCCCATAGGCCGCACCTCAAATGGCTTGTTCCTATTCTTGCCCTGGCTGTCATAGCCACGCACTTGATACTCGTTTTTTTCCTCATGCCATTCATCGGTATAGTTCTTTGGTATCTGGCAATAAAGGAAGAACCTAAAAGCGCGGAAAGCCGTCGCGCGTGGCTCCTCCTTGCCGTAACGGTAGCGCTTGCGCTCGTTGCCTTTGCGCTTTACCTTCTTTTGGCACAAGGAACTTTCAGATTCGCTGACTCAGACAGTTTTTACGCGCACTTAATGGAAAGGACGAATACTTTCGACGAGCGAGGGGTTTTTGAATACGGCCTGCAGTTTACTATGTTCGCAAGCCTGGAAGATCATCTGGCAGGCTGGAGGGATAATATAGGGATTGGCTTCCCCGGAAACAAAGCCGTGTTTATCTGTCTTCCGATTGTGGCACTATTCGTAACGTTTTGGATAAAATGCTTTATGATTGAAACCGAAAAGCGCAGGCGCCTTTTCTTCCTAATTCCTATTGCCGTTCTGCCCTACAACGCGATCGCTTTCCTTTTATTTTTCGATTTCGGCAGATGGATAACAATGCTATTGGCGGTTCAGTTCATGCTTGCTTTCTATTTTATATCGCTCAAAGACAAAACTGTTTTGGAGGTCGTCCACTCTGGCGCGCGCGTTGTAAAACGGCATGCGTTTTTAATAACGCTCGCATGCCTTCTGATGGCGTTCCTCGGACCAGTGCATGAAATCAGAGTCAGCGAAAGCGTGAGGAGCATTTCCAGCACCGTTCGAGTTCTTTTTGGATCTTTCAAAGGTCTATAGTCATGTTTTTCGTGGTCCCAAAACCCATTGCTCTCAGGAAAAAGGTATGATCGAAGAAAAAACTACCGCTCTTTTGGGCCCTAAGGCGCGCCCTTTTCTTATCGCCGCCGCGATTTTCAGCGCTTTGGCGCTTGCGTTCCTTGCACGCCTGGCGCAAGCGGACGTGCTTAAAATAGCCTTAATTCACGGCGCCTGCGTCTGCGTTATGTTCATGATCGTAGCATGCAAAAACTATCTAAGCAAAATAGAGATCCTGATTTTTTGTTTTTTAGGCGTTCAGTTTCTGGCATCCGCGCCGCGCCCAGAGGCGCTGAATCCATTTGTCGCCTCGCATTATTTTTTTTCTTACCGCTACGGCGTTTCCTCAAGAAGCCTCGCCGCCACAATTCTCGACTTTTTCACTGGCGGTGGCTTCGTTTCGGCCACCTTGCTCTGGCATTTTATTACCGGCGCCACCGCCTTGCTTGCCTTCGCGATATCTTCTTTCATTGCTGCCGCTATGCGAGGCGTTTCAGGCGAGGCTAAAATCTTCGCGGTCTTTATAATCTTTTTATGGCTGTCATCCTTCGTGGCACCAGCTTTTTACTTTACCGTCGCGAATT
>WRAL01000257.1 GCA_009780285.1 Treponema sp. | reverse complement strand
GTCAAAATCGCCAGGAGGCTTTTGTAAAGCTCGACGCGGGTTCCGGTGGCCCTGGCGAATTCCTCGTCGTAGGTTACGGCGAAAAGCTGCTTGTAAAAAAGTATGAACAGCGCAAGCACGAGCGCGCAGAGGATCAGGCTTAGATATACGTCGGCCACGGTCATGATAAAGATGCTGCCAAACATTACGTTGCAGACGTGCAGGGTAAGGCCGGTCGTCAGGGCCACGACGATCACGCCGATTGAAAGGCTGCTGGTGGAAACAAGGGCCACGGCGCTGTCCCCGCGAATCTTGCTGTTTTCGTTAAGGCGCAGCAGCAGAAAGGCCGCGGCAACCACAACCACAAGCGAAACGGCCAGCGGCGCGAAGTCCACGATGCCGGCTATAGACATCGCCGCGAAGCCGACGTGGCTAAGGCCCGTGCCTATCATCGCGTAGCGCTTAAGCACGAGGTTTACTCCTAAAAGCGCGGCGCAGAGCGAGACCAAAAGCCCCACGACGATGGCGCGCGTCATGAAGGTGTAGGAAAAAATTTCGGCGATCATTTCAAACATTCGCGCCCTCCTGCAAAAAAAGCCGGCCGGCGTCGGTCCGACGGTAGTCCCCGGTTGGGCCGAAAAACACCTGCCGGCTTTGAAGGTGAAGCATGTGGCTGGCGTAGCGCGCCGCCGCGCCCACGTCGTGCGAGATCATTATTATCGTGATTCCCTCGGCCCCAAGCGCCTGTATCGTTTTGTAAAGCTCGGCGGTGACCACCGGATCGAGGCCGGCGACCGGCTCGTCCAGTAAGAGCGCCTTTTCGGTGGCGCAAAGGGCGCGGCCCAAAAGCGCGCGCTGCTGCTGCCCGCCGGAAAGCTCCCGGAAGCTTTTTTTGGCGATGGCAAGGATGCCCAGCTTTTCCATGTTGTCGCGCGCGATCTGCCGGTCGCGCTTGGAGTAAAAGGGCGCGAGGCCCCGGCTTGCAAGGCGGCCGGAAAGCACGACCTCCTGCACGCTCGCTGGAAAGTCCTTCTGCGCAGGCGTCTGCTGGGGAAGGTAGCCTATTTGCGCGTGCCTTAGCCCCTCGCCCATGACGATGCTGCCTGATTTCGGGCGGCTCAGGCCGAGAAGCCCTTTCATAAGCGTCGTCTTGCCGGAACCGTTCTCGCCGACTATGCAAAGATAGTCGCCCCGGCAAACCTCGAAATTAAGCCCCTCGACGACGACGCGCCCGTCGTAGGCGAAGGAGGCGTTTTTGCAGGTGATGATAGCCATCAGTCAAGCGCCTCCCTTAGCGCCGCTACGTTTCGCCGCATCAGATCGAGGTAGGTGATCCCGCGCTCGAAGTCCGCGCGCCCCACGACATGAGTTGAGTGGAATTCCGCGACGCGCGCGCCGGTGGCCTCGGAAACCACGTTCGCTATGGCGCGGTTGGAAAATTCTATGTGGAAGACCACCGGAATATTTTGCGCGCGGGTTCTTTCTATCATAAAGGCTATGGTCGCCGGGCTTGCCTGGGTTTCCGCCGAGCAGCCGCTGAAGGCCGCGTAGTATTCCAGCCCCAGGTGATCCATGAGATAGCGAAAGGGAAAGCGGTCGCCGAAGATCACCGTGCCGCGATTTCCGTTCGCGACGACGGCTTGGAATTCGGCGAAAAGCGCTTCCAGCTCGGCGATGAAGGCCGCGGCGTTGGCGCGGAAAAAGTCGGCGTTGGCGGGATCCATCTCGGCGAGAATCTCGGCCAGCGCGCGCGTTATGCGGATCGCGTTGAGCGGGGAGGTCCAGACGTGCTCGTCGTACTCGCTCGCGCCGTGAAAGCCTTCCTCCTCGTCGTCCTCGTCGTCGTCATGCCCGTGCCCGTGATCGTCGTCGCGGAAAACCTCCATCCCCTCGACTATTTCCTGCTGGACCACCTCGACCAGGTCGAAAAGCGCCACGGCGCGAAGCTCCTCGCGATCGAGGGAGGCGAGAATGGGCGCGACCCAGGAATCGCCCTCGCCGCCGACGTAGACGAAAAGATCCGTCGAGTTAAGCGCGATGATGTCCCTGGGCGTGGGCTCGAAGCCGTGGCTTTCGGCGCCGGGGTTCAGAAGCATGGCAAGCTCCACCCGGTCGCCGGCTATTTGTCGGATAAAATCGTACTGCGGAAATATCGTGGCGACCACCCTTAGGGCGCCGTCCTTTAGGACGCCGTCCCCGCGCTGGGATTGGGAGCGCTGGCAGGCCGGCAAAAAAAGGGCCAGGGCCAGGGCGGCCGCCAAGGCAAGCGGCTTGATATATGCGGTGTTTTTCATGCTGTTCCTCCTTGAAATCCCGCGCTCCTCGGCGCGGGCCGCCCCAGCATACAGCGCGAGGCCGGCCTTTTGCAAGCGTCGCCGGCGGGAAGCGCGGACAAGATACTTGCCTCGCGCCCCCCCCGGCCGGTACAATGCGCTGATGACTCGAGGAATTTCCCCATGAACGATCGACACGGCGCCGGCAGGCCGCTTATCGTGCAGAGCGACAGGACCCTGCTTTTGGACGTTCACGCTCCGGGGGCGCAGGAGGCGCGCGAGGCCATTATTCCCTTCGCCGAGCTTGAAAAGTCGCCGGAGCACATTCACACCTACCGCATCACCTCCCTTTCCCTGTGGAACGCGGCCAGCGCCGGCTACGTCCCCGCGGACATAGAGCGGGCCCTGGCCGCGTACAGCCGCTACGAGGTGCCGGAGGGCATAGCCGAGGGCTTCGCCGACACGATGTCGCGCTACGGCAGGATACGGCTTTTCGGCGATCCGGGCGCCGCCCTGGACGCGGAAAGCGAGCTTTTCCTGGCCGTGGACGACCCGGAGGCGCGGGCCGAGATCGACTCGCACAAATCGCTTAAAAAATGGCTTCGCAGGGAGGGCGACAATTTCGCCCTGCGCCTGGCCAGCCGGGGAACGGTAAAGCTGGAGCTTATCCGCCTTGGCTGGCCGGTAAAGGACGAGGCCCCGCTCGTCGACGGCGATCCTTTGGAAATCGCCCTGCGCGACCCCTGCCTTTCCGGCGCGGCCTTCGCGCCCAGGGACTACCAGCTCGCCGCCGCGCGCGCGGTGCTTGGCGACGGCGGGCCGGGAGCCGGCTACGGCGTGGTCTCGCTTCCCTGCGGCTCCGGGAAGACGGTAGTGGGGATGATCGTCATGTCCATGCTTAAAACCAACACGCTGATTCTGACGACTGGAGTCGCCGCCGCGCACCAGTGGATCGACGAGCTTTTGGACAAGACGACGCTCCTTCGCGAGGAGATCGCCGAGTACACCGGCGATTCCAAGGCCGTGGCGCCGGTAACAGTGGCCACCTACCAGGCGCTTACCTGGCGAGCATCGAAGGACGGCGAGTTTCCGCACTTCAAGGTTTTCGGCGCGCGGCGCTGGGGGCTCATCATTTACGACGAGGTTCATCTCTTGCCGGCGCCGGTCTTCCGCG
>WRAL01000256.1 GCA_009780285.1 Treponema sp. | reverse complement strand
TCCATCACGAACAGCGCCTCCGTCTCGCCCGGCCTGAAAATCTTGAAGGCCTTTAAGGCCGGCATCGTTTCCGGGGCGAAGGAAGCCTTGCGCATGACGGAGCGCAGGCTCGCGCCGGGGTCGCGGGCGGCGGCAAGGACGATGTCCTCGCGGTAGGCGGCGCCGACTATGGCGTCCAGCGAGCCGTCGGCCACGGGAAAGCAGGCCTGCGCGTTTTGCTCCAGCGCCTTTTCCAGGGCGCAGGCGAGGCCGGAATCCGCTTCCAGCCAGCGAAGCTCGGATCGGTGGGTCATGAAGGCGCCCAGGGGCCTGTCGCCAAGGTAAAAAACCCCCTCGACCATCTCGCGCTCGCCGCTTTCCACGATGCCGGACTTTTCGCCCTCGATCAGCGCGGCGCGAAGCTCGTCCTCGGTGATTCCCTCGTCCTCGGCACGCGAGGGAAAAACCCTGCGCGTAAGGGCGGCGACCTTTCGGGCCAGGAAAAAAAGCGGGGCCAGGGGCAGCGCGAAGGCCGAGATCGCCGGCAAAAGCGCGGCGGCCACTTGCTCCGGGGCATGGCGAGCCGCGCGCCGCGCCGCGTGATCCGCGGCCAAAATCGCCGTCGCTATGGCCAGGGCGGAAAGCGCGACGAGGATCCAGGCGGCGAAAGCCGAGCCCTCAGGCGCGAGCCTCGCCGCTCCAATGCCGGCGAGGGCAGCGGCGAATGCGCGCAGGGCGCCGCCCCAAAAGCCGGCGGCAGCAAGGCTGCGAGCCGGCCTTTCGAAGGCGGCGATCGTCCTGCGAAGGCGCGCCGCCCTGCGAGCCCCGGCCGCCTCCGATTCCTTCGAGAGGACGGCCTTTTTCGAGGACCTAAGGGCATGGGAAAAAAGGGAAAAGAAGCCGCCGGCGGCTACAAGCGCCGCGCAAAGGGCCGGGAAAAAAGCCGCGCTAGACCAAGGATCCTCCATAATGCCTAGCGCGCGGCCTCGCTGTCCAAAAGCGCCCGGGCGACGGAAACGCCGGACTCGCTTGTCCTGACCAGTATCGCCGAGCCGTCGAAGTTTTTCTCCTCGGTAAGCCTGATGACCGGATAGTTCGGCCTTTTAGGGCTTGCGTCCGCCACCTGCCCTCTCTTGCCGTCGGAAAGCTCCACGTACATCCCTATGGGAAAGATCGACAGCGCCGACACGAAGGCGCGCACGACCTTGTCGTTGTACTGCCTGTCCTTGTTGCGCAAAAGGTCGAGCATTCCGGCATGGGCGTCCACGGCCTTTCTGTAGGGGCGCGCGCCTGACATGGCCGAGTACGAGCAGGCTATGGAAAGTATCTTGGAATACAGGTGTATGTCGGGGTCGGTCTTCTGCTTTGGATAGCCGCTGCCGTTCTCGCGCTCGTGATGCTCCAGCACGGCGCGGCTTACGGCCTGCGGAAAGTCGAAGGATTTAAGGAAGTTGTAGCCGATGATGGGATGAATGTAAATAAGCTTTTTTTCCTCGCTGGTAAGCGGCCGCCTGCCGAGGTAGCTTTCCGGCGGAAGCCTGAGCATTCCTATCTCGTGAAGCAGGGCCGCCGCGCCAAGCTCGGTTATGCGCGAGTCGGAAAGATTAAGCGCGTCGCCGATGATCGTGGCGACTATCGTCGTGGTCATCGTGTGGTGGACCAGGAAATCGTCGTCCCTCATTTCCGACGCGGGGCGCGCCTGAAGGATGGACTTGTAGCTCTTTCGTATCTCGTCCTGTATTATCCTGAAATTTTCCACGAGAAAGCCGAAGTTGATGTTGTTGCGCGTGGTGAAGTTGTCGAAAAGCGAGCGCACGTACCTTTCAAAGGCCACGTAAAAGGACTGCGCGTCCCGCAGCCCGCCCGGCTCGACGACGATCGCGCCGTCCGGCGAAATATCCTCGTCGTCCTCGCAGGCATCCACCTGGGACGACGTCCGGCAGGTTTCCCCCGGCTCCCCCTCGCTGAAAATTTCCGAAATGTCCCACTCGATCAGGGCGCCCCTGATCGACTCGTCCATCGGCACGCCGACGGCGGTCAGGACGAAGTTCCTGTCCAGCCGCGTCGGCTCGCTAAAATGGCATGAACGCGGGAGATCCCCTATTTTGTATCTGTTCACGTTGACCTCCTCCTCCTTTTGGGCTACCATTCCCCTGCGCTCCCTGTGAGCGCGGCAAAAGCCGGAACGCGCGCATATGCTTAAATTTTAAGCCATTTTTCCGCGAAATTCCAGTGCGGGCTTTTATTCGGAGGGCGCATGATCATAGGGCTTACGGGAACCTACTGCGCGGGGAAAAACCGCGTCGCCGCGATTCTGGAGGCGCGCGGCCTTGAAACGCTGGACGTGGACAGGCTGGGCCACGCCTGCCTTGAAAATCAAAAGGAAGCGATCTTCGCGCGCTTCGGCGCCGGCGCGCGGGTGAAGGACGGGGAGCGCGCCGGCCGCGTGGACAGGCGCGCGCTGGGGGCGATGGTTTTCGGGAAGCCGGACGAGATGGCGGCGCTCGAGGCCATAGTCCACCCGGAGGCGAACCGCATGACGGCCGAATGGACGCGCGCGCGGGAGGGAAAGCCCTGCGTGGTGAACGCCGCCCTCCTTCACAAAAGCGCGGCCTTCTCCGGCCTGCGCGCGGTGATCGTGGTGCGCGCGCCCTTTCTCACGCGCCTCGCGCGGGCCAGGCGCAGGGATCGCCTGCCCTGGCCCGATCTGATCCGCCGCCTTGCAAGCCAAAGGCGCTTCGACTCTCAATATCTTGGGGCAAATGCCGATATTTTCAGAGTGGAGAACCCGGGCTTAGGCGCCTTGCCGCGCTCAGGCGTCCGGGGAAAAAGGCTCGAACGGCGGCTGGAAAAAAGAATAGACGAAATTCTGGCCGATATCGGGCTTGCCAGGTAGCCTCGAGGGTTTCGGGGCGGCGCCACAAAGCATCGCGTGGAGGTTGTGCTCGCTATGGAAAAGAAAAAGCTGCTTGTTGTGGCGGTGTCGGTCGGCGCCGTTCTGCTCGTCATGATAGGAATTCCCCTGCTGCTGCTGAACCCGGCAAAGCCGGCGCAGGGAAGCTGGCAGGCCATGCCGTCCTCCGGATCCGGCGCGGGCCTGGCCTCGCTGCAGCCGTCGCTTCCCGGAGTGGAGCTGGTGGAAGAGGATACCGTCGCCCTGGCCCTGGCGCAAAGCGCGGCCGCCCAGCTTCCCCCCGCTCCCGCAACGCAGCCGTCGGCCGCTCAGCCGCCTGCCGCTCAGCCGCGGGCCTCGACGCCCGGAGTAACGACGATCACTATTCCCCCGCCCAGCGCGCCGGCCGTTCCCACGCCCCCGCCGGCCCAGGCAAGGCCGCCGGCCCCCCCGCAGCAGTCCGCGCCGTCCCAGCCTGCGTCGCAGCCGCCGGCCCAGCCCGCGTCGGCGCAGCCCGCCGCGGCCCAGCCGTCGGCGGCTCAGCCGTCGGCGGCTCAGCCGCCGCGCGCCCAGACGACGGCGGCCAC
>WRAL01000255.1 GCA_009780285.1 Treponema sp. | reverse complement strand
TTCGCTCGCCGAAATCTGGCGCCCATTCGTCCAGAAGCAGCTTTTTTTCCATTCCCTCGAACTGGCCCTTGCGCACGGCGGCCAGGTTGCGCCGCGCCTCGCCGGAGCAGGATTCCTCGTAAAGAATGCTGGGGATTTTAAGCTCCTCCCACACGCGCCGCGCCACTTCCTTTGAAAGATCGACGCACTCGGCAAGCGAGCAGTCCTTTACCGGAACGAAGGGGATAACGTCCGTGGCGCCCATGCGCGGATGCTCGCCGGAATGCTTTGTCATGTCGATTTTTTCGCAGGCGACTTTGCACAACTCAAAAGCCGCGCGCGCGATCCCTTGCGGATTTCCGACCAGCGTAAAAACGCTGCGATTGTGGCTTGCGTCGCTCGAACGATCGATAAGCGCAACGCCGGGAATTTCGGCGGCGGCGCTTTCAAGCGCGCGGATAATTTCCGGATCGCGGCCCTCGCTGAAATTAGGGACGCACTGAACCAGCTTCGCCATTTTTGTTAGTCCTCCTTAAATGTTTCCGGCGACAACCTCGCCGTTCTTTATCGTGGCGCGCGCGAGGCTTCCGCCAAAACGGTAAAAAATATAGTCAAGATCGCGCGCCTCCCACAGCACCGCGTCGGCGCGCTTGCCCGCCTCAACGCTTCCCGTTTCGGCGCAAAGCCCGAGCGCCGCCGCTCCGTTCAGCGTTACCGCCGTCAAAGCCTCCGCCGGCGTCATTCGGTACTTGAGGCAGGCGAGGTACATGGGAAACTGCAGGTTTAGGCAGGGGCTGGATCCCGGGTTGAAGTCCGTGCAAATGGCCACGGGGAGGCCGGCGGCGATCATGTCCCTGGCGCGCGCGTAGTCCTTGTCAAGGCAGAACGAGGTGGTCGGCAGAAGGCAGGCGACGGCGTCGGAGGAGGCCAGCGCGCGAATGCCCTCGTCGCTTGCGCGCACAAGATGCTCGGCGGAAACGCAGCCGGCCTCGGCGGCCATTTCCGCGCCGCCCATCGCGTCGATCTCGTCGACGTGCGCCTTGCAAAGAAGCCCATGCTCGCGCCCCGCGCGAAGCACGCGCGCCGATTCCTCCAGGGAAAAGGCGCCGGTCTCGCAAAACACGTCGCAAAAGCGCGCAAGGCCGGCCTCGGCGACGGCCGGAATCATCTCGTCGCAAACGAGCGAGACGTAGCCGGCGCGGTCGCCGGCGTATTCAAGCGGCAGGGCGTGCGCGCCCATGAAGGTAAGCGCCAGGTCCAAAGGCCCCTCGCGCGCGAGGCGCTCCATGACGCGCAGCTGCTTCATCTCGGCGCTCAGGCTCAGGCCGTAGCCGCTTTTGCATTCCGCCGTCGTCGTCCCCTGGGAAAGCATCTCGGCCAACAGCGCGAGGCCCTTTTCGAAAAGCTCTTCCTCGCCGGCCTCGCGGGTCCTCCGCACCGTTTCGATGATCCCGCCGCCGGATTTAAGGATGTCCAGATAGGAATCGCCTGAAAGCCGTCGCGCCATTTCCCCGTGCCGCCAGCCGCCGAAAACCAGGTGGGTGTGCGCGTCCACCAGGCCCGGCGTAAGCAGGCGCCCGCCGCAGTCTATCTCGCGCGCCGCCCCGGGGCAGCCGCCGCGAGGGCCGGCGTAAAAAAAGCGCCCGCCGGAAATCCCGACCTCCGCGTCCGGAACGAAGGATATCGCCCCCTGATCGCGGCCGCCTTTCGCGCGGCCGCCGTAGGGCGTGGCCAAAAGGCCGATGTTCTTAAGCTTTAGATCGATTTGCGCGGACATGGCGCCTGCCGGCCCTAAATTCCGCGCTCGGCCATCAAAAGCTTGATCTCGCTTTCGTTGATGCCGACCATTGCCGGGCCAAGGCCCTGCGAAACCTCGGCGAGAACCGCCGGATCGTCGTAATTCGCCACCGCCTTGACGATCGCCGCCGCGCGCTTCTCAGGGTCTCCCGATTTGAAAATCCCGGAGCCGACGAAAACGCCCTCGGCGCCGAGCTGCCTCATAAGCGCCGCGTCCGCAGGGGTAGCCACGCCGCCGGCGGAAAAATTGGCGACCGGCAGCCTTCCGTTCTCGGCGACGAACTGCACCAGATCAAGGTGCACGCGGAACTTTTTCGCCGCTTTTTTTAGGGAATCCTCGGAATTGTTGCGCGCCAGCTTGAGCATGTCCTCGTTGATGCGCCTGAGGTGGCGCACGGCCTGAACCACGTCGCCGGTTCCCGCCTCGCCCTTCGTGCGGATCATCGCCGCGCCTTCATGAATGCGCCGCAAGGCCTCGCCAAGATCGCGCGCGCCGCAGACGAAGGGCGCGCTGAAAAGCGTCTTGTCCACGTGGAACGCGTCGTCCGCCGGAGAAAGCACCTCGCTTTCGTCGATAAAGTCTATGCCGATGGCCTGCAGGATCTGCGCCTCGACGAAATGCCCTATGCGCGCCTTTGCCATAACCGGGATTTTCACCGCGGCCATAATCTCCTTGATCATTTTCGGGTCGCTCATGCGCGAGACCCCGCCGGCGGCGCGAATGTCCGCCGGCACGCGCTCCAGCGCCATCACCGCCCGCGCGCCTGCGGCCTCGGCGATTTTCGCCTGCTCCGGCGTGGACACGTCCATGATCACGCCGCCCTTAAACCTCTCCGCCGCGCCGCCCATTGCGGCCCATGCGTTTCTTTCCATTGTACGCTCCTTTGGCAATGCCGCGCGAAAGCCCGCGCCCTTGCCTTCGCTGGTATTTTGCCCCGGCACGCGCGGACTGTCAAGGATTGAATGGGGCCGCGCGGCCTTTTGACCTGAGGCCTTTGATCCGTGCCCCCTGCGGCTGGCGGGCGCGCGGGACCTCGGGCTGGGTAACCATGCGTGGAGTTTTGCTTGGCAAAACTCCGAGGCCAAGTCGCCGTAGGCGACTTGGCCCGTCCTCGGCGCCCGCGCGCCCGCCAGCCGCAGGGCATTCGCGCTGGGCCTTTGGGAGGAAAGGCCGCGCTTCTATAGGAAAAACTTTTGGGCAAGGCGGCGCTTCGGCGCGCCGTCTTGCCCAAAAGTTTTAGGTTGTAAGGCATTAAGGCGTGGAGTTTGGAGGCGGGCTGAAGCCCGCCTCCAAACTCCGAGGCGAAAGCGTCGCGCTTTTGCGCGGCACTTTCGCCCGCCCTCGGCGCCCTTTCCTCGCGTCCCTCCGGGCCGCTTCGGACCTTCCGCCTCCGGCGGAAGGCGGGCGCCCCGCTCCGCCATTCTTCGAAAACCAATCCGCAGTAGGCGGATTGGTTTATTCTGCCGTTAAACCGGGGCGGACAAGACGGAAGCCGATGTAGTTGAACCGGTAGAAGGGGCCGAAGTTGTACCGATACGCGGAACGGACGTACTGGGCCGTAGCGTACCAGCTCCCGCCGCGAAGGACGCGGAGCGCGCTCTCGGAGGACCACCGGTCCTGACACCACTCCCAGACGTTCCCGCTCATGTCGTACAGGCCTAGCTCGTTTGCCCCTTTCTTCCCGACTTCAT
>WRAL01000254.1 GCA_009780285.1 Treponema sp. | reverse complement strand
CGGAGGCGCGCGCCGAGCTGGCCGCGAAAAATATTCCTTTTAACGAAAAAACCGAAATTGGAATTATGATCGAGACTCCGGCCTCGGTGATAATAAGCGACCTGCTTGCGCGCGAATCGGACTTTTTCAGCATAGGCACGAACGATCTTACCCAATACACGCTGGCCGTGGACAGGCAGAACGAATCGCTTGAAAAATTCGTCGACACGCATCACGAGGCCATCATTCGCATGATCCGCCTGACCGCCGCGAGCGCGCGCAAGGCCGGCATCTGGTGCGGGATCTGCGGCTCACTGGGCGGGGATTTTGCGCTTACCGAAACGTTTATCGAGGCCGGGATCGACGAGCTTTCCGTGGAGCCCTCTCGCATCCTGGAGCTTCGCGGAAGAATCTCGCGGGTATAGCGAGGCTTGAGCGGCGCGCCGTTTTAGGATAGGCTTAGGCATGTTGAATTCGCTGCTTATGGCCGGCGCCGGGCTGGGCTTTATTTTTCTCATGACCTGCCTGGGCGCCTCCACGGTCTTTGTTTTCCGCAAGGCGACGCTGGGGCCCATGCACCAGATCTTTCTGGGCTTCGCCGCCGGCGTGATGGTCGCCGCCTCTATCTGGAGCCTGCTCCTTCCGGCCATAGAGCAGGCCGACGCCCAGGGCCTCATGCCCGGCTGGGTTCCCGCGGCCGGCGGCTTCGTTCTGGGCGTGCTTTTCCTGCTGGCGCTGGACAATATCACCCCGCACCTTCATCCCTTCGCCAACACGCGCGAGGGGCCGGCCTCGATGTCCAAGCGCACGACGCTTTTGATCTCGGCGGTAACCCTGCACAATATCCCTGAGGGAATGGCCGTCGGGCTTTCCTTCGCGCTGGCCGGCCAAAGCGGGGATCCGGCTATGTACGCCTCGGCCTTCGCCTTGGCGCTGGGCATAGGCATTCAGAACTTTCCGGAAGGCGCGGCGATCAGCCTGCCTTTGTTAAAGGACGGCATTTCCAGGCGGCGGGCCTTTGGGCTTGGCTGCGCGTCCGGCGCGGTGGAGCCTCTTTTCGGCGCCTTGGCCGTGGCGCTGGCCTGGCTTATTTCGCCGCTCATGCCCTGGCTTTTGTCGTTTTCGGCCGGCGCGATGATTTACGTAGTCGTGGAGGAGCTTATACCGGAAGCGCAGCTTGAGGAGCATCCCCACGCCGGCACGCTTGGTTTTGCCGCCGGATTTTTGATAATGATGGTGCTTGACGTCGCGTTAGGGTAGGGGAGATTTCCTTATTCCCATTCCCGCGCGTCGTCTTGAATGACCGCGAGGAAGGCCGCGCCGTAACGTTCCAGCTTGCGTTCGCCCACGCCTTTGACCTGCGCGAATTGCGCCAGCGTTTGAGGCCGCCTGCGGCAGATATCCTCGAGGGTCGCGTCGCTAAAGACGAAGTAGGCCGGCACGGTTTCGCGGCGCGCGGTTTCGCGGCGCAGGGTTTTAAGCTTTTCAAAAAGCGCGTCGTCGAAATCATGGCGCGCCTGCGCCGGTCCTTCGTCAAAATCGCGCGACCGCGAATCCCGCGGTCGCGCGAGGGCCGAGGTTTTAGGCGCGAGCATTACAAGCGGCCTTTCTTCCTTAAGAACTTCCTTATAGCCTTTTCCCAGCGCGACCACCGGATACTCGCTTCCCTGCGATTCCAAAATGCCTTCCTCGATAAGAAAGTCCAAAACGGCGCGCGCCTTTTGCGCGCTGTCCGATTTCATTATTCCCCAGACGCTAAGCGCGTCAAGTCGAAAACGTTTTATCTTTTCGCTTTTGCTGCCGCGCAAAATGTCGATGATCATGGTTTTTCCAAACGCGCGATCCTGCTCGGTCAGCCTATAAACGCAGGAAATTATTTTACGCGCTTCCAGCGTTACGTTTATCTCTTCCTTTTCGCCTACGCAGTTAGAGCAGAAGCCGCATTCGGCCGGCGGATCCTCCCCAAAATACGAAAGCAGCCGCGCGCGCAGGCAATCGCTGGCCGTGGCGTAAAAGGTCATCTGGCGCAAAAGCTCTTGATTGTGGCGCAGCAATTCAGGATCGCAATCGCCGTCGTCGCTATTTTCTATAAGGAATTTATTTATATGCACATCCCTGCCGTTGTACAGAAGTATGCAGTCGGCGCGAGAGCCGTCCCTGCCGGCGCGGCCGGCTTCCTGATAATAGCTTTCAATGTTTTTTGGCATGTTGTAATGCACGACATAGCTTACGTTGGATTTGTCTATGCCCATTCCAAAGGCGTTTGTCGCCACCATCACTGTTTTTACGTCGTGCAAAAAATCATTTTGATTTTTTTTTCGTTCCTCGTCGTCAAGGCCGGCATGATAGCGCGTGGAGAAAAAACCCTTGCTTGAAATAAGCTCGTGCGCCTCGTCCACGGCCTTTCTGGTTGCGCAGTACACGATGCCGCTTTGCCCCTTGCGCTTTTGAAGGCACTCAAGAAGAGCGGCCTTTTTGTCGGCCGGCTTTTGCGCCTCGAAATAAAGGTTGGGCCTGTCGAAGCCGCCGCGCACGACGAAGGGTTTTTTCAGTCCCAACAGGCGCTGTATGTCCGCAAGCACTTGCGGCGTGGCCGTCGCGGTAAAGGCGCCGACAATGGGGCGGGGCCGCGCATCCTTTATAAAGTGCGCTATTTCCAAGTAGCTTGTCCTAAAATCATGGCCCCACTGGGAAACGCAATGCGCCTCATCTACCACGATAAGCGGCGGTTCGGGAAGGTCGTCGGGAGCGGGAATGTTCCCCCGCGCCAGGCGCTCGGGCGCAATGTAAAGCAGCTTGATTTTTCCTGCGCGTATTTCCTGCGCTGCGCGGGAATATTCCCGCGCGTCCAGCGAGCTGTTAAGAAAGGCCGCGGGGTATCCGGAAGCGCGCAGCGCCCCGACCTGATCCTCCATAAGCGAAATGAGCGGCGAAATCACGACGCTCATTCCCGGCAGAAGCATTGCCGGTATTTGATAGCAGAGCGACTTTCCGGCGCCGGTGGGCATAACGGCGAGCGTGTCCCTGCCTTCCAATATCGCGTCGATGGCCGGCTCCTGGCCGGGCCGAAAGGAATCGTAACCGAAATACTCGCGCAGCGCGGCGTTTTTATCGCCGGCGATCACCGCGGCGCCCCCAAAGCGAAGGCCGCGACATTGTAAAGGCCGTGCGCGATCCCCAGGCCGTGAAAGGAACGGCTGCGCAAAAAAATCCAGGCGAGCGCCGCGCCGCAGGCCGCGGCGTTAAAAAAGGCCCAAGGGCCGGCATACAAGTGGCAAAGGGCGAAGAGCAAGGTCGAGAGGAGGAGCGCGCGGCCGGGGCCCAGGCCCATTTCCTCGCGCTTTGAAAGAAGGTAAAAACGAAAGTAGCTTTCCTCCAGGTAGGCACCGGCGAAAATCGCCAGGGACAAAATCGCCCAGGAAAAAGGGTCGGCCGGCGCGGCGGGAATTGGAGCGCGGGGAACGCCGCCGAAGCGCGCGGCCAGGGCGACGATCGCCGCG
>WRAL01000253.1 GCA_009780285.1 Treponema sp. | reverse complement strand
CTACATAACGATGGCCGGCCTTACGGCGAAATAAGCGACTAGCCGGCTAAGGAAGGACTGATTAAACCCAATGGGGGTTTAATCAGTCTTACTTAACCGCTTCTGCGCAGCGCTAGCGAGCGGAAGCTAAGGGGGCCGCTGAATTTCCTATTTAATCAGCGGTTCCCTAGTGTTCCGGAATATTCGGTTTGCAAAATCGCAACGTTCGGCAATTCCTTGCCGGGCAAGGAATTACCTCAACCTGCATACCGTCATTTGAATATTCCAGAACACTAGGCCCCGCGCGGGTTTAGCCGGCTTTTCCTTCGGCAAAGCGCAGAAGCCGCGAAAGACAGGGCGATCGGTTTCGCGAGTTACCACGGAGTTACGCGGAGCAAATCCCCTTCCACGGCGCGCCGCTCTCTGCCTCCGTGGTTAATTTTCCGGCAAAATTGATTTCCCTGCCGCGAAAGACCCTTGGCATATCGCCGATATAGTCCTACAATATATAGTAGAGCGGGCGCGGAATTTAGGGCTTGCGCGATGGCGGCGCCCGCGCGCCAAAAGGGGCTGGAGGTTAAGTGAGAAAACGCGTTATTCCAAGATTCGCTCTGGCGCTTTTTATGGGCTTTGCTGCCTTTGTTTTGCTGGGCGCGGTGGAATTTATTCGCCAGGGCGGGTTTTCCAGGAGCTCGGGCGGCATGACGGTAAGCGGCCACTATTGGGGCGGCGCCGCCGCTCAGGCCGCGGCGCAGCGTCCCGGCTGGATAAGGCTTGAGGGCGCGGCAAGCGTGTCCTTTGGCGGGCTGGAATTCCATCTGGCCGACGCTTCCGGCGCGAACGGGGGCCTTTATATCGTCGATTCATCCGGCAACAGGCTTTCGGCCCTTCCGCAGTACATGATCCTCGGCGACTACAGCACGATCTTCGCCCTGCCCCTGGGCGTGGAGGTTATTTTCGAGGCGCGCCAAACCGCCGACGCATTGACCGAGCTGCGCATCAGCGCGCGCCTGCCGGAAGGAGTGGCCGCGCTGGACATTCCCTTCGTCGCGAGGCAGCGCAGGGCCGCTATCGCCTGGGACAACTCGCTCGGGATTTTGGGCGTGACCTACGAAGGCCGGCGGCATATGTTCAGCCGGCATTCGCCTGGGCTTTTGGCCGGCCGGCTGGCGCTCAGCGCCGAGGTTCCTTACGTGCGCTACGGCCCCGCGCCGGAGGTCATCGAGAACAATCCGGCGAATTTTATCGCGCTGGGGATGGAGGGCGAGGAAGCTTTTTCCCTGGCGCTCGAATCATGGGTGGACGGCAATTTTGGCGTCTGGGGCGACGTGGCCGAGAACCTGGCGCAGGACAGAGTGATAGCGCTGGGGGCCGAGGCTCTTAGGCGCGGAAATCAGGGCGCGGCCATGTCCGCGATTCCGGCCGGCCTTTCGGCCGGCGCCGGGATCAACTGGGAATCCGCCGTCTTCCCCTTTAGCCGAGAGGTCGGCTTCTGGGAGGAGCAGGCCGCGGCGATAGCCGCCGCCGAGGAGCGGAAGATCGCCCTGGTCGGCGATCTTGTGGCAAGAAGGGACTACGGCGGCCTGTTCGCCGAGAACCGTTTGCTGGAATTCCTGTCCATTCGGGGCTACGAGCAGATCATAGACAGCATCATCGCTTCGGCCATAGCCATAGACCCGGCCATGCTTACGCTGGAAGCAAGCGCCGGCATTCTTGAAAGCGATATGAGCATGGGCGACCTGCGCGCGGCGGCGGAAAACCCCTTCGGCCCGCTTGCCTATCGCGCGCGAGAGCTTGTCGCGCAGGGCCTGCGACGCAGCGCCGAGCAGATTCTTGTTTTTTCGGAGAATGCCCGCGCGGATATTTCGCTCAACCTGCGCCTTGGACGCGCCCTGCGCGAGTGGGGAGAAAGGTCCGGCGACAGAACCTGGGCCGCCTTGGGCCGCTCGTTGATTTTTTCGGTTATTTCCCTTTCGGGCGCCGACGGGTCGGTTCCGGCGGAGATCGATTCCGACGAGAACGGCGCGCTGTGGCCCTCCGAGCACAGGATCGATTCGGCGAGCCTTTTCAGGATGCTTGACGAAAACGAATTCCTCCCTCGCGCGGCGGCCACGGGGCTGGAGGGCGTGTGGGCCTGGACGACGGCCCGATCGATAAGGGCCGCGCAGACGACGGCCAATATCATGGACATATACCTTGACTTCCCCGCCGGGCAGACGCACTACGCGATAATCTCCGGCCTGGGACCTTTCGCGCAGATTCAAATGCACGGGCAGAACGTCGCGCGGAACCAGGCTTTCGAGGCCGCCGCCGCTTCCGGCTGGAACTACTTTGCCGACACGCAAACGCTGGTGCTGAAGGTACAGCACAGGGCGGACGTCGAGCAGGTGCGGGTGATCTTCACCGCTCCCGTCGCGGTTGCCCGCGCCCCGCCGCCCCCTCCCCCCCCCCCGCCGCCTCCGGCCACTCCTGAAGAGCCTGAGGGCGGGCCGTCCGGCGGAGTTACGCCGGGGCTTTTACGACCTTGGACGCCGCCCACCGGGGCGCATGGAAATTAAGCGCCTTGATTGGAATATCGTTATAACCCGAAGCTAAAGGAGAACGCATGAGCGAAAAGATGCTTGCCATCGTGAAGGAAGGCCGGGCGCCTGGCCTGGCTTTAAGGGAAGAGCCGGTTCCTACCGCCGGGCCGGGCGAGGTAAGGATACGCGTGCTGAAAACGGCGATCTGCGGCACCGACCTTCACATCTACAATTGGGATGCCTGGAGCCAAAGGACGCTTCGCCCGCCGCTTATCGTCGGGCATGAATACGTGGGCGCCATCGATCAAATAGGCGCGGGGGTTCGCGGCTTTGAGCCCGGCGAGATCGTTTCCGGCGAGGGGCACATAGTCTGTGGCGTCTGCCGAAACTGCATGGCAGGGCGCAGGCATCTTTGCATAAACACTGTTGGCGTGGGCGTGAACCGCGACGGCTGTTTCGCCAAGTACCTTGTCGTTCCGGCGGTAAACGTGGTGCGCCTTGCCGAGGGCATTCCGCTTGACGTTGCCGCCTGCCTCGATCCCTTTGGAAACGCCGTTCACACGGCGCTAAAGTTTGACCTGACAGGCGAGGACGTTCTGATCACCGGCGCCGGCCCCATTGGGATTATGGCCGCGGCGGTCTGCCGGCACTGCGGCGCCCAGTAGCCGCAGTGCTCGTTCCTGCTCGAAATCGAGGGCCCGTGCGGGAGGCGGCTGAATCCTGCCGATGCGGCGACCCAACTCGGCGACGTCGGCCCGTACCCGAGGGTCGGCGAGCACACGGACGCCGAAGGCAAGCGCGACCGGGCTGATGTCGTAGCGGCGCTCCAGCGCGACGCCGAGCGAGACCGCGCTGAGGTCGGCGTCGGTGAACTGGCGGTGCGCGGTCCGGGCCACCGGTGCCGACCGGCGAGTCCGCCCCCGAGCGGCGCCGTGACGAAGCACGGGGAGCAGGCCGAGAGACTCCCGGTACCTGAGCATCCGGG
>WRAL01000252.1 GCA_009780285.1 Treponema sp. | reverse complement strand
GCGACGACTACGGCCCCAGGCTGCTGCTGTACGAAAGCTACGCGATTCAAAGCGGCGATCTGATCGGCTCGCTGGCCTTAAGGTTCGGCCTTAACGAGGACACGATCCTATCCGTAAACGACATACGGAACTCGCGGCTTTTGCAGATCGGCCAGGTTCTGCGCATCCCCAACCAGAACGGGATTATGGTCACCGTCGGGCAGGACGACACGCTGGAGGATCTGGCCGAGGCTTACGGCTCTGACGCCGCGTCCATACGGGCGGCGAACCAGCTTTTTTCCGACGCGGCGCAGCCGGGCACGGCGCTTTTCGTTCCCGGAGGCAGGCTGAGCTGGATGGAGCGCCAGGAAATAAACGGCGACCTCTTTTCCTGGCCTGTTTCCGGCCGCATCACTTCGGGCTTTGGATGGCGGCGGGATCCTTTCGGCGGTGGCAGGCAGGAATTTCACAACGGCATCGACATAGCGGCCCGTTTGGGAACGCCGGTCAGGGCGGCGATGGCCGGAAGGATCAGCGCCGTTGGCTTTGACGGGGTGCTGGGCAATTTCGTCGTCATCACTCACGGAAGCGGCTACAGGACGCTTTACGCTCACCTGAGCAGGGTCGCCGTCGGGCAGGGCGCCTTCGTAAATGGAGGCCAGCAGATCGGGGACGTCGGCAGCACCGGGCGCAGCACGGGGCCTCACTTGCATTTCACGGTTTTCAAAAACAACACGGTGATAAACCCCAGGCTCGTGCTGCGGTAGCGGCGCGAGGCAGGCATGGCGGGCGCCGGGTTTCTGGTCGCGCTGGTTGGCGTTTCCGCCATTCCGGCTATCCTTGTTTTTTTCTGGTTCAGGCGATCCGCCTACCCTATTTCGTCGCGGCTTTTTCTGCTCTGCTTCGTCGTCGGCGCGAGCGCCGTTTTCGTGGCGCTTGTTTTGGGGGCCGTTTTTTCCGGGGCCTTTTCCTTTCTTGCCGCCAGGGCCGGCCTATGGGTCGAGATTTTTTTTCGCGCCCCCCTTGTCGAGGAGCTCTCGCGCCTTCTTCTTTTTATTCCCCTGTTTTGCCTTTTCTCGCGTTTCGGCGCCTGGAATACCGCCCTCGAAAGGGGCGCGAGCGCGCGGACGATGGGAAGGGCCTGCGGGCTTGTCGCCGGCCTTGGCTTTGGGGCCTTGGAAAGCGCGATTTACGGCGCGTCCTACCCAATGAACGCGCTCCTGCGCGCCTTTACCTCCACGCCCCTTCATGCAGCCTGCGGCGCGCGAGTGGGATCGGCGGTCGCGATCTTCCGTGATGCCCCTCTTCCGGGCGCCGCGCACTTTCTCTCCGCCGTCGCGATACACGGGGTCTACAATTACCTGATCCTCAGCCCCGGACGGCTTACCGCATGGGTGGCGATTTTCGTAGCCCTTTCCGCGCTCGCCTCCTCCGCTCAGCTGATCTCGCGGGGGATGCGCGCCTCCGAAAGCGGCTAGTGTCGCAGAGGGCTTCCTAGTGTTCCGGAATATTCAGTTTGCAAAATCACAACGTTCGGTAATTCCTTGCCAGGCAAGGAATTACCTCAACCTGCATACCGTCATTTGAATATTCCGGAACACTAGCGCTCCGCTCCCTAGTGTTCCGGAATATTCGGTTTGCAAAATCGCAACGTTCGGTAATTCCTTGCCAGGCAAGGAATTACCTCAACCTGCATACCGTCATTTGAATATTCCAGAACACTAGTGTGCCGGAATATTCGGTTTGCTAAATCGCAAAGCTCGATAATTCCTTGCCGGGCAAGGAATTACCTCAACCTGCATACCGTCATCTGAATATACCGGAACGCGCGGGCTATTCCTCGAAGAAGGCCGCTATCGCGCCCGGCGAGAAGCCCTCGCTCTTTAGCGCGCGCCTGAGGGCGCGCCTCGCCTCTTCCTGGCCCTGCGCTCCCTTGCAAAGCTTGCCGGAAACCTTCCGCGCGAAGCGTTCCAAAAGCCGCATTTCCGCCTCCTCGCTCAAAGCCTCGTCGATCGCGGCCCGCGCGTCCTCTCTGTCCACGCCCTTGGCGCTCAGGCCGGCGAAAAGGCGCAGCGGGCTGGTCGCCTGCCGGCCGGCGCGCGCCTGGGTCCAAAGCCCGGAAAAACGGCGGTCGTCCACAAGCCCCAGATCGCGCAGCCTGTCCACCACGGCCCCTGAGCATTCGCGGCCGAAGCCGCGCCTTGCCAGCTTCATGCCAAGCGAAAAGGCCGTCTGCTCTGCGCGGGCGATCATGCGCAGGGCATGGCCCTCGGCGCGCAGGCATTCGCAGGCCGCGCTCAGCGCCTCCTGTTCGGCCTCGCCCAGCTCGCGGCCTTCAAGCCCGTCGATATCGTCAAAAGAAAAAGGCGGGGGAAGATAGCAGAGCCTGAACGCGAAAACGGAGCCGCAGTCGGATTCCGCGCGACGCAGATCCTCCTCGGCCCCGATTTTAAGCGAAACTATTGTCATAAGATTCCGAGCGCCGGTCGGCCGGCGCCTTTCGGCTTTAGCGCTTGGAGAACTGGAAGCGTCGGCGAGCGCCGGCTCGTCCGTACTTTTTCCGCTCGACCATGCGCGAGTCGCGGGTAAGGTACCCGTTGCTTCTCAGGCTGGGCGTGTTCGTCTCGTCCACCTTGCAAAGCGCGCGCGCAAGCCCGTGCCTGCACGCGCCGGCCTGCCCGCTTATCCCGCCGCCGTAAACGTTGATGAGAATGTCGAACTTGCCCTCGCTGGCCGTTACCGCCAAAGGCTGTCGCACCATCGCGACATGCTCGCCCAGGCAAAAGTACTGCGCCAGCTCCTTGCCGTTTATCGAAATCTCGCCGCTTCCGTCCCTGACGTAGACCCGAGCCACAGAAGTCTTCCTTCTTCCCGTGCCGATTCCAAGATTCTTGATCACTATCGCTCCTCTTTATAGCTCAATGGCCGTGGGATTCTGCGCCGCGTGCGGATGGCCGGCCCCGGCGTAGACTTTGGCGTTCTTCGCCAGCTTTTTGCCCAAAGGCCCCTTGGGAAGCATGCCCTTGATGGCCTTTTCCAGCGGATGGGTAGGGTGCCGCGCGATTAGCTTTTCAAAGCTGGCGCTTTTCAGCCCGCCCGGATAGCCGGTGTGCCTATGGTACATCTTCTGCTGGGCCTTCCGGCCGGTAACCACCACCTTGTCGGCGTTGACGATCACCACGTAGTCCCCCATCTCCTGATGGGGCGCAAAGATAGCCTTGGTTTTTCCGCGGACGATCGAGGCAACCCTGGCCGCGACCCTGCCCAGAACCTTCCCCTCGGCGTCAATAACGAACCACTTCCGCTCCACGAGGGCGGGCTTAACGAACGTTGTCTTCATTTTCGAACCTTCTCTCCATGTCTTGCCGCCATTATGCCTCAAAACGCGAAAAAATGTCAAGGGCCCGCATTGCCTAAAAATTAATCTAGCCGAAAAGGGGCCGCTGCCCAAAAACCAAAACCTAGTCGAAATCAGGCCGCAGGGGCCTGCCCACCCTCCGTGCCGGAGGT
>WRAL01000251.1 GCA_009780285.1 Treponema sp. | reverse complement strand
GCAGGAAGAGGAAGCCGCCGAGGCGCCGATTGTGGCTGCGGCAGTCGCGGGCGATGGGCCGGCGCTGAGGAACGCGGTGGCCCTTGACATAAGGCCGGATTTGCTCTTTGTAGGATTCCTCACCGACATACTGGTAGATGAGCGGGCGGTTGTTTTTGGAATTGCCCCTTGGTACGCGAGGAGCCTTACGGAAAACCTGAGCGTGGGCGGACGGCTTGGCTATTCCGTATTTAATGTCGGGACATGGGACATGCAGTCTTTTTCGGTGGACGCTTCCGTCAGATACGGTTACAGATACGGTTTCGGAATTATGTTCGCGGAAGGAACGCTCGGCTACGCGAATGTCTTCATAAGGGATTCTAGCTGGGAAACGAGGAGGGAGGCCCAGGCGCATTTCTTCAAGTATGGCGGAAAACTTGGTCAGAGGTTCGAGTTCGGCCGGCCCGGCGGCTTCATGCTTGAGACTGCCCTAGGCTTTGCCCTCACGGCCGGGGGCAATCTTGAAACCTGGTCTGCCGATGAGGTCTACGGTTTGGGCTCTATGGCCAACTTTATGCAGAATTATGTGACAAGGTACATGCTCATAGGCGGCGTGCATCTTCACGTTAGCTTTGGGTACGTGTTTTAGCCGCGTTCGTTGGAATCGATCTTTTCAAGCTGGCAAGGATCCGCTAATATGCGGAAGCGGAATGTAGCCCTTGCAAACAAAGGCCGTATTCTTTGACGCGCATCACAACACCTGGAGGAACATAACATGAAGACAAAGCCTTTTTCGCGGCGGCCATCCTGCTTGCCGTCGTCGCCTTTCCGGCCTTGACGCAGGAAGAGGAAATCATCGACGCGCCGGTTATGGCAGCGGCATTCCCGCCGAGCCTTATATTGCCGGCGCCTGGACGGAGCATATATTCAGGGCTAAGGCTTCTTGACGGCACGGCCCTTTCCGAGAAGGACGCAATGGCCTTGCTTGGAACCCTGCCCGAAAACTACGAGCTTGTTCGTCAGGTAAAAAACGGCAGAGCTTGGAGCTGGTCTTTATTTGGGGTTTTCGGAGCCGCTCTAATAACAGCGACAGTGTTTAGGCTGTCCGCCCTGCCATCTGGGACGAATGATATTGGCGTGCCGATAGCATTAACGGTTTCCGGCGTATCCTTGATATCCATCGAACTTATAAGCGCAGTTACCGGCAAACGTTTCCTAAAAGCCCTTGACAATTACAATCTACACCTGCTTGGAATCCCCGTGGCCGGCCGAAACTAATCTCCCGCGCGAAAAAAAGGCTGGCGCTAGTGTTCCGGAATAATCAAATGACGGTATGCAGGTTGAGGTAATTCCTTGCTCGGCAAGGAATTACCGAACGTTTCGATTTAGTAAACCGAATATTCCGGAACACTAGTGTTCCGGAATAATCAAATGACGGTATGCAGGTTGAGGTAATTCCTTGCGCGGCAAGGAATTATCGAACGTTTCGATTTAGTAAACCGAATATTCCGGAACACTATTCCACCTGCGCAAGAACGCGCGCCTCGGCGCCGCCATCGGTCGTCAGCACAAGCTCTATCTCCTGCGCGTCGAAGGGCAGGGCGAAGCTGAACGCTTCCGTCGCCTCCGCCGTAAATCGAACCATGTGGAAGGAAGG
Source organism: Treponema sp. (assembly GCA_009780285.1). Taxonomy (GTDB): domain Bacteria; phylum Spirochaetota; class Spirochaetia; order Treponematales; family Breznakiellaceae; genus WQXQ01. The sequence continues at coordinate 1,859 of WRAL01000251.1, read as the reverse complement.
CGCTCCGTTTTCTTCCGGTATCGCCCTCGCCTCTATGCGCACCGGCCCTTCGTAAGGCGCGCCGGCCCTGCGCAGAAAGGAAAGAAAGCCGCCGCCCGGGCGCGCCGTCTTTCGCAGCGCCACAATCACTGTGCCTTCAAAGCGTATGGCCTGAATCGCTACCGTATTCCCGGCCAGCTCGACCGCGCCTTCGCCCCGGCCTAAAAGCGTGGCGGCAAGCGCCATGCCGCAGACGATAAGGATCGCCACCATCGTAAAAAGCTGTATTTTGCCGCCGAAAACAGAGCGCTTGCGCGGGCCGTGTTCGGCGCCGTAGTACATGTCCCGCACCGCTTGCGGCGCCTTTTCAAGGCGCCTGTCCCTGTCGTAGTGGCTGACGATTCCCTGCGGTCCCGGCTCGTCGGACTCGCGCGTAAGGCGATAGCCTGCGTTCGGCCGTTTTTTTTCCGCCTGCTCGTCCGACGGCGCGTCATCGCTCATATTAGCCGTCCCTCATAAAGCTTTCCAGGCGCCACCAGGAAACGCTCGCCGTCCATTCGTCGGCAAGAATCGCCGAAAGAATTCCCTCCGGCGAAAGGTGAAAGCTGTTAAAAATAAGCCGGGAGGGATCGATGCGGATATTTCCCCTGCGCTGTCCGCCGCCGGACGAATCCATGCGCATAATCGCGTAGCCGTCGCGCTCGGGAAAGGAAAAAAGAAGCGAGCCGCCGCGAGCGGCGCCTATCATCGAAAAAGGAATGCTCGCCGCCTCCCCCCACTCGGAGCCGGCTCCCTCGAAAAACGGCACCTGCGCGAAGCTTTCGTACACGCCGCTTTCCACGTTCAGCGTCCAGACCAGCGATGCGATCGCCTCCATCCCGACGAGGTTTCCGGTAAGCGGCTCCATCACTTCCCGGTAATAGTCAACCTTGACGAAAAGCTTGCGGGAGTCCGGCGCCGGAAAAACCGAGTCTATCGAGGCGAAAAAATCGCTGTGGCCGGGCGGCGCCGGCGCCGTTTCGTTGCGAACGTGGACGATAAAGAGCGGGCTGCCGTTCTCGTCGAACCAGAAAACGTCCCTTCCGCCCGGAATGAAGCAGGTTACGACGATTTCGTCGTCGGCCGAGGTCTGCAGTCCGACCACGTAGGGAAAGGGAAGGCCGCCGCGCCCTCCCTGCCCGATATAGTCGATAAAGCTGCCGTTCTCGTCGAAGTGGAGAATCACGGCGCCTAAAAGCGCGAGGCTTTCGTCGTCGTCCATGTGCCGCTCTTCCGGCAGGATCTCCTCGACGAAAATGTTCCTGCGCGAGTCCACGGCGACTCTTCCCGGCGATCTAAAGGGGAAGGAATAGGCCCAGCGCGTCATTAGGCCGTCGTCGATGGTCCGTATGCGCAGGCCGGAAGGCTCGGGGTTGGTTTCGTCGTTGAATATAAGGAAGAGAAGGTCGCCGAAGGAGCTGTAGCGCGCCACTTTTCGGCCCCCGCCGTCTGAAATAAAGAAAAAGCCGTCGGCCATGGCGACCCCGGCGCGCGGAAGCCCCACGTCGTCGTAAAAGTCGAAAAGGGAGATCTGATCCTCCATCGGGCCTATTTCCAGTATGAATTTATCTTCCCGCGCGAAGGGATCCGGCTCTTCCGCCGCGCAGGACGCGAAGAGGAGCGCCGCCAGCGCGAGATATGCGTGCTTAAATCTCATGATGCGCCATTATCGCGCGCGCGGGCCGCTCGGCGCAAGTACGCCTTTTAGGCGGAAATATTCTCCTTGCGGCGTTAGTGTTCCGGAATATTCAAATGACGGTATGCAGGTTGAGGCAATTCCTTGCCCGCAAGGAATTACCGAACGTTGCGATTTGGCAAACCGAATATTCCGGAACACTAGG
>WRAL01000250.1 GCA_009780285.1 Treponema sp. | reverse complement strand
TCGATAGCGGCCGGGAAGAAGGTTTTCCGGCAAGTCGAAGGAGCCATAGGCGCCGCCGCTTGCGGTAGTGTTTCCGCTGAGCGTGGCGATAACAGGCGCCTGGAAACTGTCGGAGCTTACCTCGATTTCGAATGCGCCTTGAAAGGCCGAGAATGCGCCGTGAGTCAAACTTCTGTCAATGCTTCTAAAGGTAACGGTCTCGCCGGCACGGTAAAGGCCGCGATCCGTAAACATCAAAATCGCCGGGCGCTCGCGTTCGGCCATAAAGGGGCTTACGGTCGATGGAACGCTAAAGCGCCAAAGATTGTGGCTTTGGTTTGGAATAAATTCCGCGCTATCCATGCTGTCGCCGGAACCGTGGCTTACGCGCAGGCGAAAGCCGCTTCCAAATTCCGCCTGCCATTGGTTCACGTTGGGAGCATCGAAAAGCTCGGCAAATTCCCCCGGCGCGAATTCAAAAACCGCAAGCCCTTGCGCGTTTGTCCGGCCGGTCATCAGGACTTGCGTTCCTTCCATCAACTCGACTTCGGCGTTCGCGATAGGGGATCCGTCGGAAAGGCGCGTCGCCCAAACCAAAACCCTGTTGTAGCCATAGCGCATGGTTATTCCAATGTTGGTAACCTGAACGTTAAGCCAGAAATTATTTGTGCGAATCTGCCGCGCACCCCAAGTGTCCCGGAGCTGATGTTCCCAGCGCATGGCCACGCTTCCAAAGCCGCCGGAGTTTAGGAAGGGCGAAAGATCTTCCACAAAGTAATTTTTCGCGTTGGCCTGCAATTCGGATACATCCATTTGCAAAAGGCTTGCAAGCGGAATGGGCGCGTAGGGATCTCCGGCCGTGCGGGTAAGCCTGCGAATCGAAATCGGATTTTGCGCTTCCCACACAATATGCGCCGGGAAGCCGGCTTCCAGCATTCGCGCGCCTGTGTTGCTGATATAAACAAAGGGATTCGCCTCGCCGACGTCCACCCTTTGAGTTCTGTCCTGGCCAAGTCGCCGGCCGAAAATGTCGGCGACATCCGAGGAAATGTGAACGAAGTACGATGTCTCGTGGCGCAGGGGAAGGCCGCGAATCTCCACCGTGTTTCCAAAAACGCTAAAGTTCGCGGCGGTCAAAGGCGGAAAGCCGTCAACGGAAATATGCCTTTCCAGGCCGGACGGCTCAACGTTTTGGTTAAATCGCAGGGAAATGGGAACCGTCGCCGGATCCCTCATGCGCGGCTGGGTAAAGGCGCGCGCCGAAGCGCCCTCAAAGGCGAAAGGCACAAGGGTGTGGAAGCTCCAGCTTTCCGCCCGCAGCGATCCAAGCCAGCCCGGCTCCGAGCGCGCGCCCTCGCGAAGCTCCATCGTAACCTGCGTATTTAATGGAAGGGGTTCATTAACTGTAAGCAAGACGCGCTGGCCGGGAAGAACGCGCCTTCTGTCCGCGCCCCAGCCGAACCAGGGCATATCCTCCTCGCTTAAATAGGAAAGGGTGAAAGGCCAGGATCTTCCGGCCGCGCGCACCTCGATCCAATTTGCGATCTCATTAAGATTAACCGGGTGCGAAAACAAAAGCCGAATATGCCGCGCGTCCTCCGGATGCGCATTTTGGCGCCAGACCCAAAAGTTTTCCGGCCCAAGCTGCCAGTCCAAAACCGTAAGACGCGCGGTCTCGAAACTAAAAGCGCGCGAGCCTGTAAGCGGCTTTCCGCCAAGGGAAGTGATCTTGTCGGAAACAGTAATTGTGTAGCGCTGCTGCGGAATAACCGCCGCGTCCGGCTCGAAGGACAAAAGCCGCGTCCCGTACCAGCGGTAAACGCCGGAAAGCGGCGGGTCAATGGCGAAAAAGCCCGCGTCCTCGCGCATCGCCTCGCCAAGGCGCGCGAGGGGGATCGCCGGCTGGGAGAACGCCACGTAAATGGAAGGATGGCGAATCTCGTGGGGCAGAACCTCGCGCGGGCCAAAATCCAGAATCTCGAAAGGCTCGTCGCTTTCCGCGATGGCGCCGGGCGCGCTTTCCGCGTCGCCCGCTCCAGGCGCAGGCTCGAAGTATTGGATGAGCATGTGGGAAAGCCCCTGCGCCGGCCGCCCCGCCTCGACATGCGCCCCGGCAAAAGCCGTCGTCGCCCCGCCGCCATCTACCCGGCCGGCGCAGGCCCCCAAAACCAGCGCCGCCAAACCGGCGCAAAAAACGGCCAAAATCGCTTTCCTCACGGGACCCCCTGCATTGCCCCATAATAGCGCTCCCGGCGTAATTTTTCAACGCATCGCGCTGTCTGATGAACAGACAAGGAAGCTTTCCCCGCTCCGGCCGGAAGCGGCGCCGGCTTTACTCGGTTTTCGGCGGCAGGCTGATCTGCCAGGTGATCTCGTGCCTGTCCGTTACCATGCCGTAAAGGTCGCTGAAAAAGGTTTTTCCAAGCGGCATCTGCGCCCTGCCCCCGTCCAGGAGCGCCTCGTAGATGCGGCGTATCTCGTCGGGGTCGTCGCATCCAAGCGTCGGCGAGACGTTCGTTCCCTTTACGTGCGGCGTTCCGGCCGGCGCGTCGGAGAACATCACGTTGCAGCCGAAGATCGGCATGGAAGCGTACAGAATACGCCCATTGTCCGCAGGCGGGCAGCCTCCGGGCATCTGATCGTAGGTCATGATTCTTTCAGGGATTTTTTCGCCGAAAACGCGCGCGTAGAATTCCATCGCCTCGCGGCAGTCGCCGTCGAAATTGAAGAACACATCGAATCTTTTCATTTGAATGGCCTCCGTTTAAAGTTTGACACATTCTACCGCGCATTCGCCCGCGAGAGAAGCCAGGAAGGCCGCCTGCGCCGATCCCTCACTCTGCCTTAAGCGAAACTAAATAATCCTCTGGCGAATTCGATAGAACATAGAGCCTCTTGCAAAACTCGGTTAGTTTTGCAAGGGGCTATGCAGTTTCTCGCCCTATGGGCTACGAAACATGCATTTTTTAGCGGTGCGCTTGCAAACCTGAAGTTTTTCAAGTGCCTCCATATTTACAGCGGCCATTTGTAATTACGAATGAAGTGAAACAATTTTCGGGAAATCGATTTCTTGCTTTTTGCCTATTGAAAGATGCAGCGAAAGGATGCAGAACCTGGCTCTATGCTTAATTTAAGCATGACAAGAAGTTGTGTTCTGTCGCACGTCGCATGGCCATACAGAATTTCATCGATCTTATCAACTAACTGACGGCATATAATATTTAACTTTCAGCCAAGTACGTTATGCCTGCGGCCTGTGGATTATAGAAATTTGGACGTACAGCATCTATAGGTGTAAATAAATAATCCCTAGGCGAATTTCATAGAACATACTTACAGTTGCTATTTGTAATTACGAACGCAGCGAGGAAATCTTCTCAAAAATAAATTTTTTTCTGCCTTTGCCTATTGACAGATGCAACGAAAGAATATAAGATGTGGACGTATGATTGATTCAAATATAACAAGAAGTTGTTCCGCGTTCCGCGTTCCGCGTTCCGCGTTCCGCGTTCCGCGTTCC
>WRAL01000249.1 GCA_009780285.1 Treponema sp. | reverse complement strand
GCTGTACCAGAACGCCGACGAGCGCCACTCGCGGCGGATCGCCCGCGCCATCGCGCGGGCCAGAGGGAGCGTGGCTATAGCCACAAGCGCGGCCCTTGCGGAATTGGTTGTAAGGGCCATGCCGGCGGCAAGCCGGCGCGGTCCCATTCATCCCGCGACCAGGACAATGCTCGCCCTGCGCATCGCGGTGAACGAAGAGCTTATAGGGTTGCCAAATCTCCTTGAGGGCGCTCTTAGGGTAATCAAGCCGGGGGGACGGCTTGGTTTTATCTCCTTTACATCCAAGGAGGACGGGTTCGTGAAGCGCTTCTTTAAGGAGAAGAGCCTTGCCTGTTCCTGTCCTCCTGGGATGTCTTTTTGCGGCTGCGGGGGGCAAAGCGTTCGCCTGATCACACGAAAAGGAGTGACGGCGGACGAGGAGGAAAAAAGACGGAATCCTCCGTCGCGCAGCGCGCGGCTGCGAGTCGCGGAAAAAATAAAGGATGTGGAATGAAATCTTACGTTGGTTTTTTTGTAATGGTAATAACAATCCCGCTTTTTCTGGGCATTGGAGCCTGGCAGTCGAACGCCTGCGGGACTCTTCGGACGGACATACGGCGCCTGGAAAGGGCGCAGGAGAACCTCGTCGAGGAGAACAGGACCATAGCCGCTGAAATCGCCGATCTGCTCGCCGTCAATATGGTAGAGCGGGACGCGACGGAAAGGCTCGGCATGAACAGGATACGGCCCGAGCGCGTGTCGCTGATCGTGGTGGTGGGGGGCGCAGGTGGCAGGTAGGAAGCCCCTCATGAATTTCGAGCGTTTGGCTCCGGCCGTCTCAGGCGACGTTATTTCGCCGGCCGGAGTCTCGCCCGATAGCGGGGGCTTTTTTTCCGTCTGCATCGATTCCAGGGCGGCCTGCGAGGGCGCCCTTTTCGTCGCCCTGCGCGGCGAGGCCCGCGACGGGCACGACTTCGTCGCCGAGGCCTTTTCCAAGGGCGCCTGCGCGGCCCTTGTGTCGAGGGAAGCGGCGCGATCCCTTTCCGCCCTGGCGAGGGACGGGGGAAAGACCCTGATCGCCGTGGACGACACGCTTGCGGGCCTTCAGGACGCGGCCAAGGCTTACCTGGCCGGTTTTTCGGGCCTTTTGAAGATAGGAATCACCGGCTCGGTGGGAAAAACCACGATCAAGGAGCTGGCTTCTTCCATTATAAGCGTCGAAAAAAGCGTCGTGGCAAGCCGAGGCAACTACAATTCGGATACGGGCCTTCCCCTTTCCGTTTTCGAGGCGCGCGATTTTCACGAGGTCGGGGTTTTTGAGATGGGGATGAATCGCCGGGGAGAGATGGCGGCGCTGGCCGAGGTTCTTAGGCCGGACATCGCGCTCATTTCCACGATAGGCACGGCCCATGTCGGCATGTTGGGCAGCCGCCAGGCCATAGCCGAGGAAAAAAAGGCTATTTTTTCCAAGCTGGGCGAGAAGGGCGTCGCCTTTGTTCCTGAGGATTCGGATTTTCGCGATTTTCTTGCGCAGGGCCTTCGAGGCCGCCTTCGCTTTTACGGGGAAAAATCCCTGGCCGGCTTCGAAGGCGCGCGGAGCCGTGGGCTTTCGGGCAGCGAGATTGCGTTTGAGGGGCAGCGCATAGCGTTTGCGCTGCCCGGCCGCCACAACGTCGCCAACGCGCTTGCCGCCATAGCTTTGGCGCGCGAGGCCGGCGCGAGCGTCCAGGCCGTAAAGAGCGGCCTTGAGGCGGCGCGGCCCATGTTCGCTCGCGCCGAGATACTGCGCCTCGGCCGCGCGACGGTGATACGGGACTGCTACAATTCAAGCCCCGAATCCCTTGCCGAGGCGGTCGCGTTTTGCGACGAGGCCGAATGGCCGGGCCGCCGCGTTTACGTGATAGGCGACATGCTTGAGCTTGGAGCGCATTCGCGCAAGGCCCACGAGGACATGGGGCGACTTCTTGCCGGATCCAAGGCCGACGCGGTTTTTCTGTTCGGGCCTGAAACGGAAGCGGCCGAGGCGAGCATGCGCGAAGCCGCGCCCGATCGGGATTTTTCCCGCTTTTGCGATATTGACGAGCTTGCGCTTGCGCTTAGGAAAAATACGCGCCAGGGCGACATGGTTCTGTTGAAGGGTTCGAGGGGCTGCGCGCTTGAAAGGCTCTGCGCGGCGTTCGATAAAAAGGAGGCTCCGGGTGTTTCAGGAAATCTTTGAGCCTCTCGTCGGGCACTTCACTCCTTTAAACGTTTTTCGCTATATTACATTCCGCGGCGCCTACGCGGCTGTAACCACGCTTTTGATTTGTTTTCTGTTTGGCGGCAAGGTAATAGCGGCCCTGAAAAAATTAAAGGTTGGCCAGCCCGTGCGCGACGACGGCCCGGCGACGCATCTTTCAAAATCCGGCACGCCCACGATGGGCGGACTCCTCGTGATAGGAGCGGTGTTTGTGTCTATGCTTTTATGGGGCGATTTGCGCAATCATCTTGTCTGGCTTATACTTTTTTCGCTCGTAGCCTTTGGAGCCGTTGGCTTTATGGACGACTATCTTAAAGTAAAGCGGCGCAATTCGGACGGGCTTCCGGCCGTGGCAAAACTTGTCGGGCAGTTCGCCGTGGCGATCGCTATAGTTTTGTACATTTATTTTACCGGAAACGATGAAACAACGCGCCTGCACATTCCGCTTTTCCGAAATCTTATCATTGATATGGGCATCTTATGGATACCCTTCGCGGTACTGCTTGTCGTGGGGGCGTCGAACGCCGTCAATTTCTCCGATGGCCTCGATGGCCTTTTGTCCGGGCTTTTGATAATGGTCTTTATCACCCTGGCGATAATTTCCTATCTTTCCGGGCGCTTCGATTTTTCCGAATACCTTGGAATGCCGTTTATTGCCGGCGCTGGCGAGCTTACCGTTCTTTGCCTTGCCGTGCTGGGAGCGCTTGTCGGGTTTTTATGGTATAATTCCCATCCGGCGGAAATTTTTATGGGGGACGTAGGAAGCCTTTCGATGGGCGGAACGATCGCGGTCATCGCGCTGGTGCTTAGGAAGGAGCTCCTTATTTTTGTTATCGGCGGGGTATTCGTCCTTGAGATAATGTCGGTAATAATACAGGTGGCGTCTTTTAAGCTGAGGCGCAAGCGAGTGTTTTTATGCTCGCCCCTGCATCATCACTTCGAGATGCGCGGCTGGGCGGAATCCAAAGTGGTGATTCGCTTTTGGATACTTGGCGGGCTGTTTTCGATAATAGCCCTTTCGATTCTAACGATACAGTAGGAGGAGGCAGGACATGCGAGCAGCTGGACAAACGTTCCGTTACGACTACGTTTTAATCGCCACGGTTCTCCTTTTGACTCTACTCGGCTTGGTCACGCTGTACTCGGCTTCGTATCTTTTTGCCTTGAACCAGCCTTGGCGTTTTGGCAGGGGGGGCACGACCCCGCTTGTAAGCAACCTTATCGCCTGCGCAATGATGATTTTCCTCTTTCCCGCTCTGGCCTTTGGCAAGCTGGATATTCTTAGGCAAAGGAACGTGGTGCTCCTTCTTGTGCT
>WRAL01000248.1 GCA_009780285.1 Treponema sp. | reverse complement strand
TCCTCGGCGCCAAGAACGCCGCCGTCGCAAAGCCCGAATTTAAGGCCGTTGTGCCCGATCGGATTGTGGCTGGCGGAAATGTAGACAAAGCCCACCGGAACCTCGGCCCTTTCCCCAAGCCTGCGCGCCCAGGCCATTATTTCCGGCGCGGCGACGAAGCCGGCGTATCGCGCCTCGCAGCCGGAAGCCACGAGCGCCGGAATGAGGGCCCGCGCGATAGCCTCGCCGGTCGGCCTTGTGTCCGATCCCACCAGCGCGATAGGCGGCGGGCTTCCTGTGAGATTGCGCCTGTGCAGGAAGCCGGCGAAAGCGGCGCCGGCGGCGGCGGCTATGATTTTATGGCCGGGCCCGATTTCCGCCGCGCGGTCCTCCTCGTCCCCGGAAGGCGCGAAAACGCCTCTCCAGCCGGAAAGCGAAACAATCATGCCCGACAGCGCGCGGGCCGCATCATCCTGTAAAGCCATTGCCGGATCCTAGCAGTTTTTAGCGTTCTGCGCCACCGTCGGCCGGCAATCGCGGGAAGCGCCGCCGCGTCGGAAAATTCCATTTGCAGCCATTCGCCCGGCACAAAGCGCCTTGACAGCTGCCAAAAGAAGCATTACCCTTGGGCAATGGTTGCGGAAAGCAAAAGGAACATCCCCCTAAAATCCATCCTGGAAATCAGGGACTATATCGATCTCTGCCTGAAAGAGGACATTCATATCGTATGCGTCAATAGGGAAACGAAAAGGGTTAGGCACATGCCTTTCAGCGCGATGTACGGCAACGACAATAACTTTTGGCGGATCGATTCAAAATGGGATTACTTTATCGCCGGCATGGACCTGAGGCGGCTAAACGATAAGGCTTCGAAAAAGTCGCTGCGCGGGGTAGGATCGCTTGAGGAAGAGGCGAGAATGATCGAGGAGCTAAGGGCGGCGGCGCTCAATCCCATCCCGCCCGCGGACGATCCGGCCTATGGCGAGCTGGGCTACGGCAACGAGTATCAAAGAATCCTTTCCATGAGCGAGGAGGAGCGCGTCGCGGAGGTTCAAAGAAGCACGCAAAAGCTTGAGACTCTCATGACGCTTAAAACAAAAACCCGAAGCATGGTAACCGAGGCGCTGGTCGAAACGGTGCGCAGCGTCGTCATGCACAACCACGCGTCGCAGGTAAGCTTTTCCGAGGACAGCGCCGAGGAGTCAAAGAAAAAAACGCAATGCCTTGTGGATTCAACTCGAGAGCTTGTGGCCGCATCCGTCCACCTTATTTCCGCCGATATTTTTAACAACGAGCTTATGAGGCTTCTCGTTTCAAAATCCAATGGAACGATCATTCAGCACATGACTCGTGTTTATTTGAATGGGCTGGCGTTTCTCGCCTTTTACAACAAGCAGGTTTCCAGCACCCACGCGATCAATAAAATACGCGTGGCCTTTGACGAAAAGTACAGCCAATTTTATCGCTCGCTTCTGCCGCACGTTCACCCGGATCACATAACTCTTGAAAGAGTCTTTATTGGCGGAATGAGAGCCGTTTCCGAGGCGCATCTGTGCGTATGGGCGACGGGCTTTTTGGTACACGACATTGGAAAGGCCACAGCGGTTGAGTACCACGAAGGCGAGGCGGCGTACAATCGCGAGGTCGTGATGGATCACGTAAAAACCGGATTTGAAAATATTATTAACAGAACTAATTATCCGCAGGAAGCGGCGATGATCGCCGGCTATCACCACGAGTACTACGGAAATCCGGGAGGATACGGGGTTTTTCGCGCGCACGCATCCGAACATAAAAAAGGCAATCCGAACACAAGGCAGAACAATTGTATTTCCTACGACCTTGCGCCGGTTCTTGAATGCAGGGCGCTGGCGTATTTTCCGGCAAAGATTCTTGAGATAATCGATGTGTTCGACAGCATTACGGACCCAAACCGCAAGTACCGAAAAAACCTAAGCACCAATGAGGCCCTTGCCATGATGCGCGAGGACTTTGTCGAAAAGCAGCAAAAAATCGACGCCGTTCTTTTTGACATGTTTTGCGATTTCGCGACCTCGGCGCCTTCCGAATGGCAGCAAGGCATTCAAAAGCCTATTACCAGCTCCTGCGTCCTGCGCCCCGCGCAATAATTGCGCGGTGAAAGACGCGCAGTTCGCAAAGGGCCTTGCCTTTGCATGCCTTGCCTTTACCATGTGGGGAGTGCTGCCCTTGTACTGGCGCGCGCTGGGCGAGGTGCCGGCGTTGCATGTTTTGGCCATTCGCATTTTACTGTCGCTTGCGCTTGTGTCCTGCGCCCTTCTTTCCAGGCGGAATTTCGCCTGGCTCGCGATCTTTCGAGAGCCGAAAAAGGCCGGCCTGATGATCGCCGCGGCGATTCTGATCTGCGCGAATTGGGGCACCTACATCTGGGCCGTGAACCAGGGCCGCACCATCGAGGCCTCGCTTGGCTATTACATCAATCCGCTTATTTCCATTGTTCTGGGCCTTGTTTTTTTTAAGGAAAGGCTCCGGCCGCTCCAGTGGGCCGCGGTGGGCGTGGCCTTTTCCGGCGTGCTGATGCTTGCGCTGCTTTCCGGCGCGCTGCCCTGGGTTCCGCTTGTCCTTGCGCTGAGCTTTGGCTTTTACGGCCTTCTTAAAAAAAAGGTCGCGCTTTCCTCGCTGGAATCCCTGGGCACCGAAACGCTGGCAAGCGCGCCTTTGGGCATCGCGCTTTTGTTCCTCGCTTTTTCCCCCGAGCGCGCCCTGCCTGAATTTTCCGGCGCGCAGGGCCTGAGCGAACTTGCGCGCCTTCCGGCCGGCACCCTCGCGCTTCTGGCCCTAAGCGGCCTTGCCACGATGCTTCCCCTTTTGCTTTTTGGACGCTGCGCGAAACTTCTTCCCCTTTCGACCATCGGCTTTACCCAATTTATCGGCCCCACCCTTCAGTTTTTGATTGGCCTTTTTGTTTTCGGCGAACACTTTCCGGCCTACTATTTCGCCGCCTTCGCGCTTATCTGGCTCGCGGTGGTTTTGTACGTGATCTCGCTTAGGAAGGGGAAGGCGGGTTAAACAATCGCCTTGCGCGCAACAGCCGCCAATGCCAGAGTGATAAGGGCAATACCAAAATAAAGCGCGAATTGCAGGCCGGCAAGATTTTCTATTAATCCGCCTAAAATAAACTGGCCTATAGGCGTGGCCAGGTTCGCAATCGACGATATTATTCCTATGCTCTTGCCGACCAAGGGCGCAGGGACGTGGGTCTGCGCGTGGGTCATGACGACGATGTTCACGAAAGTAAAGATAAACATTATCATCATAAAGCCCAAAACCAAAAGCAAAAAGGGCAGTAAATAATTTTCAGGCGGAAGCATGGTCACAATGGCGATTGGGATCACGGCCACGCTCATCAGTAGCATGTAATGGGGCATGTACTTAATTTTAAGGAAATGTTTAAGGCGGCCGGAAAGAAGGCTTGCAAGCAAAATAGCCGCTCCGCCGGCGGCATTCGCAATGCCAAAAAGCTCCTCGCCTATCGCAAGCGTTACGCGAACGGTAAAGGGAAAGGTTACCGACAAAAGCGACTG
>WRAL01000247.1 GCA_009780285.1 Treponema sp. | reverse complement strand
CCCGGCTGGCCATGCGCGAGCCGAAAAGGGCGCCTTCCACGTTCAGACTGAGGTCCGCAAGCCCGATCTGTATGTCCTTGACAAGCGCGTTTTTGGCAATGTCCGGGTTTCCCTCCAGCGAAAAGGAAACGCCGGCGGCGCTTATGTCCTTGATCCAGCCATTAAGGCGGGCGTCGCCTAGGGGAACGCTTATCGAGGCGAAGACCTCATCCGCTATGACGGCGCGCAGGTGCTTCCTGCGGCCCTTGGCCTCGCCCTTTTGCAAAATGTCCATAATAGCCGCAGCGCTCTTTTCAAGGTCGGGATCCAGCGCGGTGTAGCCGCAGGCGACTTTTGTGTCGCTATCATACTTGCGCCTCAGCTCATCGCTGCCGCCGGAAGCAATAACTCCGATTGAAACGCCTTGGGTGTCCGGATCGCCCGAGACGGCGGCGATCCAGGCGTCGCGGTCCTCTTCGGGCATCTTTTCGTTCGCGTCCACGAAGACGATGGAGTCCGGATATTTGCGCAGCGCCCTGCGCAGCGCGTCCTTGTTTTCGGCGGCGTAGACCTCGTACTCGCGCTGGGCCAATTCCTGAATTACGCCGTCCCGGACTGACGCGCTTGGGAAAAGGAAAAAGACCTTCCTCCCGGCGATGTGGTCGTTCGATTGATCCATGCGCCACTCTATAGCAAAAAAAGGCAAAGGTCAATGCCCGCTTCACGGCGCCTTAAATCGCGGCTTCCCCATATCCCTTTCTCAGCTCGTCTATCAGAACGGGCTTGCCGCCGCGCATGACGTGCCAGAATTTCCAGCCGTTGCAGGCATGGGTTTTCTGAACAAGCGCGCCTATTCCGTGTATCGATCCGATGCGGTCCTTGTATTCTATTTTTCCGTCGGGCAGGACAAGGGCGACGGCATTCAGCGATTTTTTTGAATGAAGCGGCTCGCCGACCTCTATCAGCCTTTCCCGCAGCAGCGTTTCGAATGTCACCTTGACGAGCTTTGCCTCTTCCTTCCAGTCGGCTTCCGGGAAAAAAAAGCTTGCGGCCTCTATTCGTTTTTTCGCAAGTTCCGCGTACTCCGCCTCCTTTTCTATGCCAATAAAATTTCGCCTTAATTTTTTTGCCACCGCGCCGGTCGTGCCGGTGCCGAAAAAGGGATCCAGCACTACGTCCCCTTCGTTCGACGACGAAAGAATCACCCTTTTCAGCAATTCCTCCGGCTTTTGAGCGGAGTGCGCCTTTTTCCCGTCTTTTCCCTTTAGGCGCTCGCCGCCGGTGCACAGCCCGATCTGCCAGACCGAGGTCATCTGCTTGTCGCCGTTGTATCGTTTCATGATCTTGTGATTGAAGGTGTATTTTTTGCAGAGCTCGCCCTTTGAGCACCATAGGAGCGTTTCCGTGGCGTTGGTAAAGCGCGCGCCCAGGAAATTAGGCATGGGGTTTGTCTTGTGCCATGTCACGTCGTTCAGTATCCAGAAGCCCAGATCCAGCATGATGCGCCCGACGCGAAAAATATTGTGATAGCTGCCTATCACCCAAATGGAGCCTGTGTCCTTAAGCGCGCGACGGCATTCGGCAAGCCACGCGGCGCAGAAGGAGTCGTACTGCGAAAAGGACGGAAATTTATCCCAGGCGTCCCTTACCCCGTCGACCATCGTGTTGTTTGGCCTGTACAGGGCGTTTTTCAGCTGCATGTTGTAGGGAGGATCGGCAAAAATAAGGTCCACGGAGTCCGCCGGAATTTTTTTCAGTTCCTCGATGCAGTCCCCCACGACAATGGCGTTCACCTTCATGCGTAAAGGGTACGGCCTTAGCCCTTGGCTGTCAATGGCATGACGGCGCCATGAAGCCGGCATTGCGTCGGCTTCATGGCGCCTCGGCCCGTTTTACCCGCGAACCTCGGCCATGCCTACAAGCCGTCCGCCTTCAAGCCTGGACTTTTCGGCGGCGAAAGCCATGTAGTGGCTTTCGAAGGAATTGGCGATGGCGTTGCGCGCAAGGGCCGCGCCGCCCCGTACCATGCCGGCGAAGTCGCTGGCAAAGCCGTAGTCGCCGCCGCCGTGCCCGCCCGCGGGCTTCGCGATCCGTATCGTCTCGATGTTTCGCGAGGAAAAATCCTTCACGACTATCGTCTCGTCCTCCATGTCCCCGACGATCTCGCCGGCCGTCCCGAACAGGGTTATCGTTCGGTGGGTCTGCATCGTGAAGGCCGACATGGTAAAGGTCGCCGACACGCCGTTTTCGAAGCGCGCCGAGACGGTCTGGTGATCCACCACGTTGTTGTCGCACTTGAACGCGCACCTTCCGTAGGGCCCTTCCCTAAGCGCCTTTATCCTGCCCTCGATCGAAAGGTCGCTGGTGATGACGTTGACCGGCCACAGGGTGTTTTCGCCCAGGTAGATCCTCGCCGTCTCGTAGGGGCAGGCGCTCGCGTGAGGGCAGCCGTCTATGCAGCGCTCCGGCGCTCCGGCCGGAGCGTTCGCCGCGGTGAAGTAGTTAAGGCTGCCGTAGGAGCTAAGCGACTCGCAGGGCGCGCCAGCCAGCCAGAAAAGCATGTCCATGTCGTGGCAGCTTTTGGCCAGGATCATCGGCGCCGACTCCGGCGTGCTGCGCCAGTTCCCCCGCACGAAGCTGTGGGACATGTGAACGTGCCCCACGTTCTCGATCAGGTCGATGCCTATAAGCCGGCCTATGCGACCGCCGTCCAGAAGTTCCTTCACCCTGGAAAAGAAGGGCGTGTATTTTAGGACGTGGGCGATCATGATCGTCTTCCCAAAGCCGGAGGAGGCCTTTTGTATCTCGTGGCATTCGGCCAGCGTGGGCACGATGGGCTTTTCGCAGATCACGTGCAGTCCATGCTTCATCGCGGCGAGAAGGGGCGCAAGGTGCATGTTGTCCTGCGTCGCGATGATCGCGGCGTCCACCTCGGGCAAATTCTCGAATGCCTTTTTCCAGTCGTCGAAAAGTAGCCCCTCGGCGATGCCGTGGTCCTGGGCGACGGCGCGCCGCCTTGCCGGATCCGGCTCGGCGGCGGACACGATTTTAAGGACGTTGGGGTTAAGCATGGCGAACTTTCCGAAGGCATGCCTGCCCCGACTTCCCGCTCCCAGAAGGAGCGCTTTTACCGCTTCCATTTTTCCTCCTTAAACAAATCTTGCGCTTATCTCGCGATTTCCGCGTTCACTTCCGCCTCGAGCGCGGCAAGGCCGTTTCCGACCTGTCCCGCCGTCGCGAAAATGCTCTGAAGGCCGTTTTCCACCATGGTCCAGGCCGAGCCGGCGTTCCTCGAGGCGATGGGCAGCGGGAAGCCGTAGTCGATCGTGCCGGGGATGTAGTGGGCGTTGGCCCAGGCGTACTCGGCGAAGTGAAGCTCCGCCATGCCGTTGAAGCAGGGCGCGAAGGTGCGGGAAACGATCTCGGCGGCCCGCCTGGAGGCGAGGAACGAAAGGAATTTCCGCGCCTCGTCGGGGTTCCTGGTCTGCGCCGAGACGGCGTAGGCTATATTGTGGAAGATCGTCGCCTGCCGCTCCTGCCGGGGAAGCGGCGCTATGCGCACGTCCTG
>WRAL01000246.1 GCA_009780285.1 Treponema sp. | reverse complement strand
AGGCAGGGCCACGTCCTCCGGGAAAAACGTTACGGCGATGGTCGTCGAGGCGCTCACGTTTTTTAGGCCGCTCGTAAAAACCAGCGTGGCGAGCGTTTCCTTCTTGCAGCGCGCGAGCGCGCAGATAAGACGCGCCGCCAAAAACACGCCCGTGGAAAGCGCTGCGCAGAGCGCGGCTATTTTCCAGATTGTCGGATCGCCCAGGCGAACGGCATGAGCCACGGCGGACGAGTTCGCGGCGATTACCAGCATGAGGAAAATTTTCGAAAGGGGAGTAAGGTAGGGGCAAATCGCCGCGGGTATTTTTCCCTTGCTTGTTTCGTTAATCGTAACGCCGACTATGGTGGGGATAACCACCATAAACACAAGCGATATCGCGATACCGGTCATGTCCAGCGCCACGGTTTCTCCCATTAAAATTGAAAGGGTAAAAGGCACGGCGACCGGCGCCAGCATGGTGTCCAGCAAAATAAGCGTCAGGCAAAGCGCCTTGTTCCCGTTAAACATTCCCGTCCAGATAAAGCTGGAAACGGCGACGGAACCCGAAAACAAAAGCACGAAGCCTGTTATTATGTCGGTATTGCCTCGGAAAAAAAGCGACGAGGCGAAATGAGCGATAAGGGGCAGCGCTATTCGTATCGCCAGCATGAAAAAGATTATCGGAAGCGGGCTGCGAATCGTTTTGCCGAACTCGGCCACGGTAAGGCGCAGCGCGCCGGAAAGGGTCATCATGGCGAAGAGTAAAATGACGAAAGGCCGAAGATGCGCGAACACGCCGGGCAAAAAAAGGCCAAGCGCGACTCCGGAGGGAAAAAGCGCCGGCATGAACTGTTCAAGTTTTTTGTTGGCGGCGTTGGCAATTTGCGCGGATTTTGAAACCATCGCGTTCTCCTAAATTTTTTTTATGCCCCGCGCCTTTAGTTTTTTGTACAGCGCCAGAAGCGCGAAAATCAAAACAATAGTGTAAATCATGCTGCTGCGGTATCCCCAGGCCGGGCCTATGGCGCTGTTGGTAAGCCCGACCAAAAACTGCACGACGGTGTTTATAAGCCCTGCGATCGCGATGGTGGCGCCGGCGAAAACAGGCGCGTCCTTTCCAAAGCTGATTATCGCCACGGCCATTAAGGTAGGCCAAAAAAGCGCGACAAGAAAGCCCAGCGCCGGCAGCGCGAAGATTCCGTTTTCGCCCAGGGCAAAGCCCAGGGCAAAGACTGCCAGGGAAAGGATCGCGGCGGCAAGAAGGCTGCGCACGTAGCCGATTTTTTCGATGAGGGGGCCGCAAAGCAGGCGCGCGAGGGTAAACAAAAGGAAAAAGGCCGAAAGGAAGGTCGCGCCGGCGCCGGTCGGGTCAAGGCCGTGAAGGTCCTGGAAATACAGCGGCCCCCAGTTCGGCGTGCTTACTTCAAGGACGAGCGCGAGGCCCAGCGCCAGCGCCATAAGCCACACGAGCGGGGATTTAAGCGCGTCGAAAAAACTTTTGCGCTCGCCTGAATCGGCGTTCGGCGCCGGGCTTTCATCTTCGACTCCTTCGCCTTCCTTGGGAAAGCGCGCGATCATCGCCAGGGCGAAAATCAAAAGCGCGAGGGGCAGCGAAAAAAGGTAGGCCGCGCGCCAGCCAAGCCCCGCGCCGCCGGCGATCGCGCCGGCGACCGGCGGCCCGAGCATGGAGCCTATGCCGAAAAACGAATGCAATAAATTCATTAACAGCGCGGCCTTCGCGACAAAAACTCTCGATGCCAGCGCGTTGATCCCTATTTCGATAAAACCAAAGCCAGCGGAGATCAACACCAGCGCAATTACTACCGATGAAAAGCCGGGAGAAAAATAAACGTAGACAAGGCCCAGCGCGACGGCCGAATAGCCGGCAAATGCCGCCGGCTTGATTCCAAAGCGGCCCAGGAAAATGCCGGCCAAAATGTTGGAAACAACGTAGGCAAGGGAAAGCATGGAGATCATAAAGCCCTGGCGCTCAAAGGAAACGCTAAATTCGTCGCGAATTAAGGGATAGGAAACGCCGCGAATGTTGTCGATAAAGCCGAAGATCAGCATCGTTCCAAACAGCAGCGCGAAGAGCATGACGCGACGGCTTTTTTTCATTCAGGCTCTGGCTCCCCGCCGTCCTGCGCGTAGGCCAGCCATTCTTCCTGCCAGCGCGATTTTCTGCCGTCAAGCGCCTTTAGCCTTTGCGCAAGGAGCGCTTTCAATTCCTTCATTCCATTGCCGCTTTCTATCGAAATGGAAACGCTGTCGCTAAAGCGCGCGAGCATCTCGTCCCTTTGCATGTCGTCCACAAGATCCGTTTTATTAAGAACGGTAACAACCGGAATATCGCCGGCGCCAAGCTCCTCAAGCACTGTCAGCGTGGTGTTAAAGCATTCGTCAATATCCGGATCGGAAATGTCAAGAACGTGAATAAGCAAATTCGCGTGGGACGCTTCCTCCAGCGTCGATCGAAAAGCCTTTATAAGCGAATGGGGAAGCCGTTTAATAAAGCCGACGGTATCGCTTAAAAGCGCCGTAACGCCGGGCGCCGGCTCGAAGCGTCGCGTGGTCGCGTCCAGCGTCGCGAAGAGCTTGTTCTCCACAAGAACCGTCGCGCCGGTAAGCGCGTTAAGCAGGCTGGACTTGCCGGCGTTCGTGTAGCCGACTATCGCGCAAACCGGAAGGCGCTGGCGCTCGCGCTGCCTTCTTTGCAGCTTGCGCTGTTTCGCAACCTGCTCGATTTCCTTTTCCAGGCGCGAGATGCGAATCTCTATCTGCCGACGGTCGGTTTCAAGAAGCGTTTCGCCGGAGCCTTTCGTGCCGTAGCGCCCGCCCCTTTGCCGCGAAAGGTCGATGTACTTGTGCGCCAGGCGCGGCAGGCGGTAGTGAAGCTGGGCAAGCTGAACCTGAAGGTCGGCCTCCCGCGTTTCGGCCCGCTGCGCGAAAATCCTGATGATAAGGCCCTGCCGGTCGATGGCCGGAACGCCGGCCAGGGTTTCCCAGTTGCGCTGCTGCGAGGGGCTGGGATCCCAGTCGAAAACAAGGCAGTCGGCCTCGAGCGACTTTGCCAGGTCGGCAAGCTCCTGCGCCTTGCCGGTTCCCATGCCGAACTTGGCGCGGGCCTCGCGGACGCGGACTATCTCGTGCCCGACTATTTCCAGCTCCAGCGTCTGAGCAAGGCCGCGCAGTTCCCGGCCCTCTTCCTTTTCGCCGGAGGCGTCGGCCAAGCTGACCAAAAGCGCCCTTTTCGGGCGCTCGGCGGTTTCGTGCAAATCCTGTGCCATCTTTTTCCATTGTATGGGGCTTTCCGACTTTACGCAAGACGCGGCGCGCTACGAGCTAGTGTTCCGGAATATTCAAATGACGGTATGCAGGTTGAGGTAATTCCTTGTCCGGCAAGGAATTGCCGAACGTTGCGATTTAGCAAACCGAATATTCCGGAACACTAGCGCGTCCGTCGCCAGGAAAAACAATTTTCGCAAAAACTCGAAGAATTTTTAACCACGGAGTACACGGAGTTGCACGGAGGGAAGAGGAGAACGCGGGGCAAATTCCGCTTCGGCGTTT
>WRAL01000245.1 GCA_009780285.1 Treponema sp. | reverse complement strand
TCCCCGGCGTGCGCGGCCTCTATCGCGGCGTTCATCGAAAGCAGGTTCGTTTGGCTTGCGATGTTTTTCATCAGCGCGTTAATTTCCAGAAGCCCCTCGGATTCGCGCGCGATTTCCTTGATATCCTCGGCCACTTCCGCAAGGCCGCTGCGTCCGGCGGCGGACGCGTCCTTGAGAAGGCTCACATTGCTTGAGTTGCTTACGAGCGCCTTCGCGACGGAGCTTACGTTGGCCACCATCTGCTCCACGGCCGCCGATGCCTGCGCGATGTGCGAGTTCTGGCTGTCGATGTGGTTGTTGAGCTTGTCAATATTGCTGACAACCTGTTTCATCGTCGCGTGGGTCTCGGAAACGCTGGCGCTTTGATTGAGCACCCGGCCCTTTATCCCTCGAATGCTGTCGGCGATCTGGCTTACCGATTTTGCCGTCTTTCCCATGTCGCCTGAAAGCTCCGCTCCTATGTCGGAAAGGCTTGCCGACTTGACCTTTATCGCCACGATAAGCGCGCTTATTTTTTCGAGCGTCAGGTTAAAGTAGCGCGACATGGCGCCGATCTCGTCCTTCGATCCGGCCTTTATCCTTTTCGTCAAATCCCCCTCGCCCTCTGAAATATCCTTCAAGGTGTCGGCGACGGCGAGAATCGGCCGGGCGATCGAGCGCGCGACGAAAAACGCGCCGGCGCCTGCGGCGGCCATAAGAATCGCCGCGAAGACGATCGCGATCGTCGTCGTGTCCCGAATGGGCCGCATGATCTCGCTTTCCGGCACGCCGATAAGAAGCGACCAGGACGTTTCCATTCCGGTGGCGCGAATGGGGTGATAGATCATGTGCAGATCCGTTCCCAGGCCGGGCGACCAGCGCGCCAGGGTAAGCGGCCGGCCGTTTTCGCCGCCGTTACGTATGGCCTGAACGACGCGCGCATGCTGATCGCCCAAAAGCGCGATTTCCGCCGGATCGCTTTGAATGTTCCCGGCGACGCGTTCCCGCGCCCAGTGCGCGACGATCGTGCCGTCGTGCGCGAACACCCCGGCCACCCCGCGCCCGCCGTAAAGCCGCTCCATGATCTCGCCTACCATCTGATCCATGTCGCTTACGTAGTTGATGCTGAGCGCTCCGACCTGACGCATCGTGCGCATGTTGACGATGGGATAGAGGATCGAGACGATGGGCACGGGATCCCTGTGCCCGACGACGTAGTGCCACATGGGAGGCGCTATCGTGGGAACGCTCGACATTTCGGCGAGGTCCTCGCGCCAGGTTTCGTAGCCGGCCTCGAAATGCTCGACGAAGCCGTTGCGCCGGGTGAAAAAGGAATGGTGCTGCCCAAGCTCCGCGTCCCGGCCGTCGAGCGCGTCCGGGAGCCAGGCCGTCCAAATCCCCATGATCTGCTCGTTGCGCGCGATGGTGCTGCGCATGATGTCGTCAAGCGAATCCCGGCGAAGGCTCACGGGCGTGTTTTCGTACTCGCCGAACATCTGCGCGATGATGTGCGCGTAATCGACGAAGACCTCGATGCGGCGCTGGACCTCGATGGACTCGGCGCGCGCCATCTCCATCGCCAGAGCGCGCGCCGTTTCGAGCTGCAGGCTGCGCGAGCGGGAAAGCGTGAAGGCCGAAAGAATCGCGACCACCGCCAAAAGCATCGCCGTCATTACGAAGGTCAGCTTGAACCTTAGATGCATTAAAACTCCTTGCGCCTTTCGCGCTTCCGTATGATCGCGCCTCCGCGCATACCTATAGAAAATAGGAAAAAAAAAGGAGGAGTCAAGAAAAAAAGGCTTGCCTCGCGGCCTTCCTCGACTGCGCAATTTCCGTCCAAAATCGCCTCATCCTTCAGCGAAAATGAATCAGTCTGCGGGCGTATAGACAAAACCTTCCCGGCGGCCTATAATTCAGTATATGCGCGCGCTGCGAACGTAAGCGCGGTCGCGGCTTTTCGGTTTCTCTAAGGAGGCGATCTATGCCAGAAGTTTTGTCAATCGTTCTGGGCGGGGGAAAGGGAACCCGCCTCTTCCCCCTTACTAAGGAACGCTCGAAGCCGGCCGTTCCCTTCGGCGGCAAGTTCCGGCTTGTCGACATTCCTATCTCAAACTGCATCAACGCCCATTTCCGCCAGATATACATTCTTACCCAGTTCAACTCCGCGTCCCTTCACATGCACATTGGCCAGACCTATCTTTTCGACTCGTTTTCCGAGGGCTTCGTGGAGATCCTGGCCGCCGAGCAGACCTTCGAGCATTCAAGCTGGTACGAGGGGACGGCGGACGCGGTGCGGAAAAACCTCGCGCACTTCAGGCCCCAGCGCCCTTCCTACTACATGATTCTAAGCGGCGACCAGCTTTACCGCATGGATCTGCGGGACTTTCTGCAAAAGCACGTCGATTCAAAGGCGGCGATCTCGATCGCCTGCACGCCGGTGAGCCGGGGCGAGGCCGGCGCGCTGGGCATCCTGAAAGCCGGAAAGTCCGGCCTTATCTCCGAGTTCCTGGAAAAGCCCGGCCCGACCAGGGACATTTCGGGCTTCAAGATTCCGGAGGGGCTGAAATTCTCCAAGCCGGTCGAGGGCGACTCGTTTCTCGCGTCGATGGGCATCTACGTCTTCAACGCCGCCGCCATGGAAAAATGCCTGGACAACGACTTCGCCGACTTCGGCAAGGAGATCATTCCCAAGGCGATAGGAACGCACAAGGTGAACGCCTACGTCTTCGACGGCTACTGGGAGGACATAGGCACGATACGCAATTTTTACGAGACGAACCTTGAGCTTACGGCGCTTCGTCCGCAGTTCGATTTTTACGACGAGAACCGGCCGATCTACACGCACAGGCGCAACCTGCCGCCGTCCAAGATGAACCACAGCCAGATGAACCAGTCCATAGCCGCCGAGGGCTGCATCATAACCTCCGGGAACATCACCGATTCCATAGTCGGGGTGCGCACGATCATCGAGTCCGGCTCCAGCCTTAACGGGGTGGTCTGCATGGGCGCGGACTTTTACGAGACCGACGCGCAGAAGGCGGAAAACGCCGAGGCGCGGATCCCGAACATGGGAATAGGGCGGGGCGCGATCGTGCGGGGCGCGATTATAGACAAGAACGTGAGGATAGGGGAGGACTGCCGCATAGGCGTGGACGACTCGAATCGCCCCGACGGCGACTACGGCGACTACCACGTCGTGGACGGGATCATCGTCGTGCCGAAGAACACGATCCTGTACCCCGGCACGGTGATCTGAGCGGGCGCGGGGCGCTTGCGCCCGGGCGGGGCTTTCCTTACAATGCCCTATGAGCGCAAACGAGAATAACGAAAACAGGCAGGCGCGCGCGGCGGCTCACTGGGCCGACGAGTGCGCGCGAAAAGTCATTCGAGAGAAGGGCGCCCCGGGCAAGGAATTCTTTACCTGCGCCTCCGGGATCACGCCCTCGGGCACGGTGCACGAGGGCAATTTCAGGGAAACCATTTCCGTGGACTTGGTCGTGCGGGCCCTGCGCGACCTGGGCAAAAAGGCGCGCTTCATTTTTTCATGGGACGACTACGACGTGTTTCGCAAGCTTCCCAAAAACATGCCCAGGCAGG
>WRAL01000244.1 GCA_009780285.1 Treponema sp. | reverse complement strand
GGCCGAGTTTTTTCTGCGGGAGTTTGGGGTTAGGGGGTGAATTTAGAGGGAACTGGTTTTCAGAACTCCAAACTACAACTAAATTTTTGCGTTGGGATAGAGTGAAGCAATTGTTTCACTCTATCCCAACTAAAGAGTGCGGAGCATATACCTTTTATGGTACCGTAATAACTTTAACACTATATTTCTAATTCATTGTTTTTAGCCTCAAGTTTACCAATAAAAATATCATACATTTCAGTTAATTCCATTAACCGTTTATTAATAATTTCATTACCTTGTTCAGTATCGAACTTATGCCCGATGAGCAATTTTCGAATACTATCAATTTGTTCTTGAAAGATTTTTCTATGTTTTTCTAATATTATATTATTAGTATCGAGTATAAAAATTTTTTCATTTTCAATATAGTGATAATCAGATTTTTCTCGTACAATGTAAAAACAAATACCGAATATTTTTTTTTGGATTTTATGTGGATGATTTCCAAGTTGTTCCATGTTTACCATTCATTTTCTTCCCACTCAAAAGATGCGTTAATTGCGCAAGAGAATAATAAAAATAATAAAGTCTATTATAAATACTTCTCCAATATAAATTCTTAAAATTTATTAAAATAATAGCAGCTGACAAAAAACCTAATGTCCTTATTAAGTGGCTTGAAAGAGTAGCTGTATATATAACTGTCTCCTGCGTTACACAAGAAGAAAATAAAAAACAAAGAAAAACTAAAATCACTATTCTCATACAAACAAACCTCCAAGACCCAAATAAAGCGGCTCTCGTATTTCCGAACAGGATGGCATTCCCCAGCTCATAATAATGTGATCACGAATCATTTGAATGCTTATGTCAAGTAATTGCTAGAAAAACATGAAAAATTATTTAGCTTAGAAAAGAGTATAAATAGCGTTTTATTACAAATGTTTTATTAAATATACAAATATCAATAAGAAATTATTATCTCTCAAAATGGTATTTGTCACTCTTCTTGATTTAACTATAGTCCATCTATGTCCCCATGTCAAGTAGACGCCCGAAAAATTTTAAGCAAAAAACCGCGCCTCCACGCCAGGGGCGACACAAGGCCAATCCGCCATAGGCGGATTGGCCTCGGAGTTTTGCCACGCAAAACTCCACGCAGGTAGCCAAGCGCCAACCGCCCTACCCCAAATACCGCAATCGCGGGTTCCGCGCGGCCTCCACCTCGTCCGGCCGGCCTATTACCGTGTTCCTCGGGTAGTCGCGCGCGCTTTCCGGATCGGCCAGCAGCGCGTCGTAGAGGCGGATGAAGGTGTCGGCCACTTCGTCAAGGGTTTCCTTGCCCTCGGTTTCGGTGGGCTCGACCATCAGCGCTTCCTTCACGATGAGGGGGAAGTACATGGTCGGCGCCATCATGCCGTTGTCGAGGAAGGCTTTGGCCATGTCCTTGGCCGACACGCCTTTTTTCGCTTCCTTTTCCATGGTGATGACGAACTCGTGCATGCAGCGGCCTTTGTTCACTATCTCGAAGCGCTCGCGCAGGCGCTTCATCAGGTAGTTGGCGTTCAGCGTGGCCTGGCTCGACATTTCCAAAAGCCCGTCGGCGCCGAGGGTGGCGACGTACACGAGGGCGCGCAGGTACACGAGCGCGTTGCCGTGGAAGAGGTGCAGGCTGCGCGCGGCCCGGGTCGCGCGGGCCTCGTAGCCGCCGGCGATTTTTTGCGGGCGCAGGCCGGGCAGGTATTGGGCGAGGAAGGCCTTGCAGCCCACCGGCCCGCTTCCCGGCCCGCCGCCGCCGTGCGGCGTGGAAAAGGTTTTGTGCAGGTTCAGGTGCACGCAGTCGAAGCCCATTTCGCCGGGCTTGGCGACGCCGGCTATGGGGTTGAGGTTGGCGCCGTCGTAGTAGCAGAGGCCGCCGGCCTCGTGGACGATTTTCGTTACCTCGACGACGTCCTTTTCGAAGATGCCCAGGGTGTTCGGGTTGGTGAGCATGATGCCGGCGGTTTCAGGGCCGGCGAGGGCGCGCAGTTTTTCCACGTCTATGCGGCCTTCGGCGTTCGACGGCAGGTTGACGACCTTCCAGCCGCACATTCCCACGGTGGCGGGGTTCGTGCCGTGCGCGGAGTCCGGGATAAAGACGTTCCTGCGCGCCGCGTCCCCGCGATCCTCGTGGTATTTTTTTATCAGCATCATTCCCAATAGCTCGCCCTGCGCGCCGGCGGAGGGCTGGAAGCTCATCGCGTCCATTCCGCTCAGCTCGCAGAAATAGCGCTCGGCCAGATGTATCGCCTCGAGCATTCCCTGCGTGTGCCTGTCGCCTGCCAGCGGGTGTATGTCGGCGAAGCCGGGAAGCGCGGCCACCGTTTCGTTGATGGCCGGGTTGTACTTCATCGTGCAGCTGCCCAGCGGGTAAAAGCCGTCGTTCACGCCGAAGGTGCGCATCTCCAGGGCGGAATAGTGCCGGGCGACGTCGCCCTCGGACAGCTCCGGCAGGCCCAGGGGGATTTTGCGCCTGAGCGCTTCCGGCAGTTCGGCCTGAGGGACGTCGCAGGGGGGAAGGTAGGCGGACTTGCGCCCGGGGATCGATTTTTCGAACAGGAGCCTCATTTTTGCGCCTCCTTGCACAGCGCGACGAGCCGGTCTATTTCCTCGGCGGAGTTCATCTCGGTGGCGCACCAGAGCACGCCGCCGCCGGGAAGGGGAAGGCCGCCAAGAATGCCGTTTTGCGCCAGGCGGTCCATAAGGGCTTCCGGCTCGACCGGGCATTCGGTAACGAATTCATGGAAGAAGGGCGCGTCGTGCCTGCGGGGGAAGCCGGCCTTGGCAAGCTCGGCGGCCAGGTAATGCGCCTTGGACATGCTCTGGCTCGCCGCCTGCGCCATTCCCTCCGGGCCCATCGCGGCCATGTATGCGGAGGCGGCAAGGGCGCAGAGAACCTGGCTCGTGCAAAGGTTGCTTCCGGCGGTCTCGCGCCGTATGTGCTGCTCGCGCGCCTGCAGGGTAAGCACGAAGGCGCGCCGGCCTTGCGCGTCGGAAGTTTCCCCGACGATTCGGCCGGGGATTTTTCTAAGGAATTCGTTCGTCGCGGCGATAAAGCCCAGATAAGGGCCGCCGAAGGACAGCGGGATTCCCAGGGGCTGCCCGTCGCCCACGGCGATGTCGGCGCCGCATTCCGCCGGCGTTTGCAGAATCGCCATGGCGATGGGGTTCGCGCTGACGATTACTTTCACGCCCTTTTCGCGCGCCAGGGCGACGATGCCCCGCGCGTCCTCGATAAGGCCGTAATAGTTTGGCTGCTGGATCAAAATCGAGGAAACGCCCTCGTCAAGCATTTGCTCAAGGCGGCCCATGTCGGTAAGGCCGTTTTTTTCAGGAGCCATGTCCACGGCTCCGTCGGCGGCCCAGCTGTAGGTTTTTACCACCTCGGCAATGGCCGGGTTTACCGTGGCCGAAACCAGGGCGCGCCGGCGCTTTCGGTCGCGGCACATCGCCACGGCCTCGCCGGCGGCGGAGGCGCCGTCGTATATCGAGGCGTTCGTCGCATCGAAGCCGGTAAGCCGGCAGATCATCGTCTGAAACTCGAAGATCGCCTGCAG
>WRAL01000243.1 GCA_009780285.1 Treponema sp. | reverse complement strand
GCCCCGGAGATTGGAGACGGGCAAAGGCCCGCCTCCAATCTCCACGCATCAAGGCCCCTCAACCTAAAAGCTCCGTTCAAGGCGCAAGGGCGCCTTGAACGGAGCTTTTTCCTACAGAAGAGCGGCCTTTAGCACAAAAGCCCCTGCGCGTATGCCCTGCGCCGGGCCGCGCGCGGGCGCCGAGGGCATTTGGAGCGCAGCGACATGACCGAGGACCCGCGCGCGGCCCGGCGCAGGGGGCCACCGATCAAAAGCCCTTGATAAAAGGCCGCGAGGCCCCTATACTAATCGCATGGCAGAGAAATCGGGCGAATACAAGGGCAAGGCGACGATGGAAAAGATCACGTCGCTGGCGAAAAGGCGGGGCTTCGTTTTTCAGTCCTCGGAGATTTACGGCGGGCAGGGCGGGGCCTGGGATTACGGACCGCTCGGCGTGGCGCTGAAAAACCGCATCCAGGCGGCGTGGTGGAAGGAAATGACCCAGCTTCAGGACGACGTGGTTGGACTGGACGCGGCGATCCTGATGCATCCGCGCGTCTGGGAGGCTTCCGGCCACGTCGAGAATTTCACCGACCCGCTCGTCGACTGCAAAAAATGCAACGCGCGCTTTCGCGAGGACATGATCCCGCCGGAAAATATCGAGACGCGCAAATGCCCGGAATGCGGCGGAGAGCTTACCGCCACGCGCAAGTTCAACCTGATGTTCAAAACGCACATAGGCGCGGCCGAGGACAGCGCAAGCGTCGTCTACCTTCGTCCGGAAACGGCGCAGGGAATTTACGTCAACTATAAAAACATTATTCAGTCCAACAGGATGAAGATTCCCTTCGGCATCGCGCAGGCGGGAAAGGCTTTTCGCAACGAGATCGTTACCAAGAATTTTATCTTCCGCACCTGCGAGTTCGAGCAGCTCGAGATGCAGTTTTTCGTCAAACCGGGAAGCGACGAAAAGTGGTTCGACGAATGGCGAGCGCGGCGCTGGGCCTACTACGAAAAGCTCGGCGTTCTGATGGACAGCCTGCGCTGGCACAGGCACGGCGCGGACGAGCTTGCGCATTACGCCAAGGACGCGTACGACATCGAGTACCTTTTTCCCATGGGCTGGCGCGAGCTTGAGGGCGTGCACAACCGCTCGGATTTCGACCTAAAGCGCCACGCGGAATTTTCCGGCAAGGACATGCAGTACATCGATCAGGACGCCGGCAACGAGCGCTACATTCCTTATATCATCGAAACTTCCGCCGGCCTCACGCGCGCGCTTTTGATGCTGCTCTGCGACGCCTACGACGAGGAAAAAGTCGCCGACAAGGGCAACGAGGACGACTGGCGCACGGTGATGCGCTTTCATCCCAACGTCGCGCCCATCACCGTGGCCGTCTTGCCGCTGATGAAGAAGGACGGCCTTGCCGAGCTTGCCGAAAACCTCCGCGCCGACTTGCGCGAGGATTTTTCCACGGACTACGATCAGAGCGGCGCGATCGGCCGGCGCTACAGGCGCCAGGACGAGGCCGGCACGCCCTTCTGCGTTACCGTCGATTACCAGACCAAGGAAGACGGCACCGTTACCCTGCGCCTGCGCGACTCGATGGAGCAGACGCGCGTTCCGACGGCCGGCCTTGCCGCGCGCCTGCGCGACGAGATCAAGGCCTACAAGCGCGCGGAAAGCGGCAAAGTATGATCCTGATTATGAAGGCGGGGGAAGTCTCCCCCCCGCTCCGGCCGCGCGAGCGCGTCCTGCGCTTCCCCCTCTACGGGGCGGCCAACGAATGCGCGCGCAGCGCGTGGATGAAAAAGGCGCCACGCCGTAGCGCCGATAAAGGCGCCCAAAACGAACAAAGGCGCGAAGGCTTTAGCCTGAGCAGTGCGCGCGCTGCCCCCGTAACGCCCCCGCCCGATCGCTAGGGCCGGGATCTTCGGACAATGAATCTTTACAGGGCCGTAAAAATAGACGGCCTTGAGCTGGAGGGAAACCTTTTTCTCGCGCCGGTCGCCGGCTACACCAACCGAGGCTTTCGCTCGCTTTGCGCCGAGCAAGGCGCGAACTTTTCCTTTACCGAGCTTGTCTCCGCCGAATCGCTGTACCGAAATCCCGGCGCCTACGGCCTGGGCGCGGAATCCAACGATAACGCGAAACTGCGCGCCACCTCGGCCTGCCTTATCCGCCGGGCGGAAAACGAGGCGCGCTACGCCGTGCAGCTTTTCTCAGGCGATCCGGATGCCCTGTACAAGGCCGCGCTTGCGCTCGCGCCGCTGCGGCCGGAAGCGCTGGACATAAATGCCGGCTGCCCGGTTCCCAAGGTCGTGAAAAACGGCGCCGGCTCCGCGCTGATGAAAGACCCCGCGCTTCTGGGCCGGATAGTCCAGGCCGCCGTTCGAGCCTCGCGCGAGGCGCTGGGCGGCGCTCCGGTAACGATAAAAATTCGCTCCGGCTGGGATTCCGCTTCCATTAATTACGCGCTCTGCGCCCGCGTCGCCGTGGAAGCCGGCGCCGCGATGATCAGCCTTCATCCACGGACGCGCGCCCAGGGCTATGCCGGCAAAAGCGACTGGACGCACATAGCCGATCTTGCCTCGCGGATTTCGGCGCCGGTGGCAGGCTCAGGCGATTTGTTCGCGCCGGAAGACGCGGCGCGCATGCTGGCCGAAACCGGATGCGCCGCCGTCATGTTCGCGCGCGGCGCGATGGGCAATCCCTTTATCTTCCGCGAGACGCGCGCGCTTTTGGAAACCGGCTCCTTCGCGCCAGCCTCGCTCGGCGAAAAGCTGCGCGCGGCCTTGCGGCACGTTGAGCTGCTCTGCGCCGACATAGGCGAGCGCGCGGCCTGCCTTGAAATGCGAGGGCAGTTCTGCGCCTACCTTAAAGGCGCGCAAGGCGCCGCTGCCATGCGGGAAAAAGCGACGAAGGCGCTGGCCATCGCCGACTACCAGGCCGTGGCGGAAATGGCCATTGACCTGGGCCAAACAAACCCTTAGTATAAAACGATGAAATTTTTAAGGCGGGAATTCCGCTACGCGCATTTCAACGCGGTCTATTGGATTATAGGCGCGAACATTATTTTTTACGCGCTGATGCACGCTTTGGGCTTTCGCATCCTTGTCCTCCAAATGTCGATGATTCCTCTGCGAATTGTGCGGGACGGCGCGGTTTGGACCTTTATAACCTACATGTTCGTTCACGGCAACATTGGCCACATTTTTTTTAACATGTTTGCGCTTTTCATGTTCGGCGCGCAGGTCGAGCGCTACATCGGCAGCCGGGAATTCCTGCTTTTTTACTTTATCACCGGAGCGCTTGCCGGCGTTTTTTCGTTTTTCGTTTATTTTTTCTCCGGGCAGTATTTCGTCTGGCTTATGGGCGCCTCCGGCGCGGTATTCGCCGTCAGCTTCGCCTACGCGGTTTTTTTCCCGGACTCGGTTATCTACATCCTTGGAATTCTGCCGGTTCGCGCGCCAATAATGGTGCTGGGGTTTACCGCCATAGAGTTTTTTTCCTCGATTTTTTTCCGGAACAGCGGCGTGGCGCACCTTACGCACCTTGCCGGCTACGCGCTTGCATGGCTGTACTTCGTAATTCGCTTTGG
>WRAL01000242.1 GCA_009780285.1 Treponema sp. | reverse complement strand
CGCGGCAATCGCCCGGGCTGCGCTGTGGGCCATGCTCTGCCTGCCGCTTTGGGGCTGCGGCAACCCGGCGCAGGAAGCGCCCGCCGGGCCAAGGGTAAGGGCGGACTTCAGGCATAACGGCTCCGGCGCGATACAGGCCAGGGTTTTCATCGAAGGCCCAAACGGAAACGCTGTGTCTGCGGCGGTGGTTACGGTTAGGGACGCGCGCAATGCCGTCACTCATCTTGACTACGCGCCGTCCTCGCTGTCGTATTCCGGCATTATCGAGGAACCGGAAGGCTATTCCGTCTATACGGTGGAGGTTTCGACGATCCTTTCGCCAGAGGTAATTCGGCTGGAAGTGCCCTACTCAAGGCCTGTCGGCGCGCCCCACGTTACGGTATTTCAGGATTCCGCCGGCAATTCGGTGCTTAACGGGCAGCAGCTTGATTCCTCCAAGGCCGTGCAAATAGGCTGGGCAGACGGCGGCGAAGGCGCGACGTATAGGGTAGCCATAAGAACGGCGCTAAAAACCGTATACGCCGTTACCACTCAGGCGCGAACCGTTACGCTGCCCGCAAACGCAATTCCTACGGGCTCGTACCTGCTGGAAATAGTCGCGCAGAATACATACGGCGACGTATATTTTAGGGATGCGCCGTATTATTCGGCCTCGTCCGTTCAGGCGCCCTTGGTAAGCTGCAATGTCAATTAAAAGGCCGTTGCCTTTTCTGTCATTATTGGCGCTGTCTTCGTGCCTTTTTTCCTGCGGCGGAATTATTACCCTTTACATCGACACCGTGGACTTTTCGATAACAAGCCCCAGAACGGCATGGACGTATAATGAAGACACTAAAATAATGCTCGCCGTCAATGCCGACACAAACGAAGTAAAGTGGGAATCGGACATAGCCGGGGCGCTTGGCGAAGGCAATCACCTTACCGTTTTTATGCAGGAAGGCAGGCATAAAATAAGCGCGGAGATTATGGGCGTAAGGCGCGAACTGGACATGTTTGTTGCGCCCGGCGCGTCCGGCGGCGACTCAAGATCGGTGCTTGTGCATTATTCCCCCATGGAAATTATGGCAAAACAGGGAACGTATTGGTCGTACCTGCACGCGCATGACGGCAGCGCCGGAGGCTTCAGAATCCTCAATGCCGGGGCCGGCCGCATCGGTTCCGCGCCCCTGGAAAGCCATGAATCCGATTGGCCGCGCAGGGACATGCGTATTTCCATGCCGCAGGGCGGCGTCCCCATAAAGGCTGTTGCCAGCAGATTGCGTTCCTACGATGCCTACGGACTAGGGGACAGCCGCGCGTTCTTTGTGGTCAACACGGCAAACCAATTGGGCGCTCCCCACAGGATCGAGGCGGAACTTATTTACCTGTCTGATACGCTGGCGGTATGGTTTCCTCTTGGACACAGGGCCTCCGATCTTGTGAACGAATGCATAAGAAGAGTTGAGTCGCATATCATTCCCAGGCTGGAAAGCATTTGGGGCAATGCGGCGGACATAGACGGCGACGGGCGCATCGCGCTTCTGTTTTCCCAAACGCTCAACGACGAGGGGCTTGCCCTCGGTTTTTTCAACCCCGCCGATTTTTTCGAGCTTAATGCCGACGCGCATTCCGGGTCCTACAATCCGGCAAGCAACGAGATGGACATAATTTACGTGGCGATGCCGGAGGCCGGTTCCGCCGGCTCGTTCTCCACGGGCAACATCGTCGCGACCATAGCGCATGAAATGGCCCACGCTGCCACCTTCACCGCAAAAACCTGGCGCCGACTGAAAGACGGCAACGCCACAGCCGCAAGGGAGGAGATTTTTCTTGAGGAAGGCTGGAGCCACCTTAGCGAAAATCTCTGCGGCCTGGGAATAAGCGGGGGAAACGTAAGGTTTCTGAAACGTTTTTTGGACGACACCTCCGCATACTCCTTCGGCGGCCCCAATCGGCTTGGGCAACAGGACAGCGTGGGCGCAAGGGGCGCAATCACGCTGTTTCTGTCGTGGCTGTTCTGGAAGGCCGGGGGCGTGTCATGGGACGCCACGCTTCCTGTCGAGCTTGTCGATCTGGGCGGCATTTCATTTTTAAGGCGCATGGTCGAACTGCCCGAAACCGGCTGGAAAAGCATAGGCTTGGCCTTCGGGCGGCCCACCGACCGGCTTTTCGACGAGATGCTCAGGGAACTTAACGACAGCAGAATATCGGGCCACGTTTTTGACTACGCCATTGATCCGCTTACCGGCGAGGCCGTGGATTTTTTCGTAAACATGGGGAGCTTTTACGAAGGCGACAGAACGATTCACATAGGTTTTCCTGCCGCCGTTTCGGTTTTTGAAACGAGCGCGGCGCTTCCAAGGTCGGTCGTTTTTTTCGACGCGTTTCAGTCAGGCGCAAACCGGCCTCTTGTCTTGGACAGCGCGAAAAATGACGGCGAAGTGTTTTTTTCCTACAGAAGCGCTGATTGATTGCGGCTAACGAACGAGTCAGGCTTGGTAGCCAGTAAGTTAGGGAAGCACTGATTAAATAAGGAATTCAGCGGTTCCCGCGAACCTACGGTTCGATGTTCCTGCTCGCCAAGGCTGCGCAGGAACGGTAAGTAACGATGATTAAATCCCCATTGGATTTAATCAGCGCTTCCTTAGTGTAACCTCGCAGAACCTTTGGCCTGACGCTTGAAAAAATTGACGCAGGCACTCTATAATAAGCGGTGGAAGCGCCATGAATTCGACGCGCATCACAACACCTAAAGGAACATAACATGAAGACAAAGCTTTTTTTCGCGGCGGCCATTCTGCTTGCCGTCGTCGCCTTTCCGGCCTTGACGCAGGAAGAGGAAGCCGCCGTCGCGCAGGCGGGTCCGATGCCCAAGAACACGATCGCGATTGGCATAAGGCCGGATCTGCTTTTCCTAGAATTCATCAATAACATATCTCTGGAGAAGCGGGAGATTCTTTTTGGAGTCGCCTCATGGTACAGCAGAAATCTTACGGAAAACCTAAGCGTGGGTGGACGGCTTGGTTACGGAATGCTCGACAATGATCTATATATCATGCAGTCTTTTTCGGCGGACGCTTCCGTCAGGCACGGCTACAGGAACGGCCCTGGAATTAGGTTTTTGGAAGGAACGCTTGGCTATGCAAACGTCTTTCTCAGGGATCATGAGGAGGGGCGGGAAGAGGCGTTCCTGGCCGATTTTTTCAGGCTTGGCGGAAAAATAGGTCAGAGGTTCGAGTTCGGCCGGCCTGACGGCTTCATGCTTGAGGCCGCTCTGGAAGGCGCCTTGGGGGTTAGGGTTGGGGACAGCCTTAACAGGTATTCCAATGAGCCGGCGTTTGGGTTTGGTCGCTTGGCCGACTTTATGCAGAATTTATTGGCCTGGGGATTGTTCATAGGCGGCCTGCATGTTCACCTTAGCTTTGGCTACGTGTTTTAGCCGTGTTCACCGGAATCGATCTTGTCAAAATCGGTAAAGATCCGCTAGTATGGCGGAAGCGGAATTTGCAGACGAAAGGCCGCATTTTTCAACGCGCATCATAAAACCTGGAGGAACATGACATGAAGACAAAGCTTTTTTTAGCGGCGGCCATCCTGCTTGCCGTT
>WRAL01000241.1 GCA_009780285.1 Treponema sp. | reverse complement strand
CGAGCGCCTTGAGCGCCTGCCCTTGGACCTTCAGACCGGCATGGACTCAAGGGCCGCCGAGACCGCCGGGATCTTTTCCGGCCTGGCCGGGAAAGTGTTCAGGCTCTACGACCTGCTAAGGGCGGCCGGGCACCCGGTCGCGGCCATTAAAATCGGGGATACTCAGGTCGCGGACTATGTCGCCGACTTTCACGCCATGCTTAACGACCTGCTCGCCGCCTACGAAAGGCAGGACACGGTCCTTGTAGGGGATATCGCGGAATACGAAATGGCTCCGCGCCTGCGGGACTTTTACGGAGCCGTCCTTGCGGCGGCGGGGGGGATCCGCGCATGATTTCCAGCTACGGCCCGATCCCGCTTCAGGTGCCCAATATTTCGTACTTTCAGCTGGCGGCCGAAAACCTCGGCGCGCAGGTCGCGTTCTTCGCGCTCGGCGTCGGCGCGATCACGGCGATTTTGCTGGTGATTCTGTCTTTTCGCAAGAGGGGGAAGATTCCGGCCCTGAAGGAGGGCTACGTTCCGTCCAAGCGCGATGACAGGGGCTTTTCCTTCTTTACGCTGAAACGGATTTCCTTCGACATGGGCCTGGATCGCGAGCAGGGCAAAATGCTGGAATTCGTCATGCGCAACGACAAGGTTACCAACCTGATGAAGTCCTTCGATTCCCCGGCCTTGATGGACAGGCACTTCAAGCGGGCCTATATGATCATCGAGCAGACGGCGATTTCCGAGGACGAGCTTAATCACAGGCTTTCCGTTCTTTTCGCCCTGCGCAATACCATCGAAACGTATTTTGACATTGCCGTCGTCGAATCCACCGATCAGATACCGGAGCAAACCCCGGCGGCGCTAATCATCGGGCATAAAAGCCATCCGACAAAGGTGCTTTCCTCAAGCGGGGATACGCTGATCGTCGAGCATCCGGTCGACGCGCGCGACGAGCCCATCAGCGTTCGCAAGGGCGACAAGGTTTCCCTTAATTTTTTCGTCAAGGCCAGCAGGGGATTTGCCGCGGCAAGCCGAATCGTCGATACGGTGGAAGCGTCCGGCGCAATAAAGCTGGCGCATTCAGGCAAGGTTTCCAAGCTGTCCAATCGCCGCTTTCGCAGGCGGCGGGCGTTTATTTCCGCCAGATTTTACAAGGTAAGCGTGGACTCCTCCTCCGAACGGCAAAGGCTGGTCATCGACAAGCGACAGTTTGTCGGCGACATTATGGACATTTCCATTGGCGGGTGCTCGATAAAGACGATCGCCGCCGCGCAGCCGGGCCAAAAAATAAAGGTTGAATTTACCAAGGGCGACAGTCTTGTAGTGGCCGCTCTTGGCCAGGTGATCAGAACCAACCGGTACGGAAATCAGACGATTATGCACGTAAAATTTTTAAAAATTCCGCGCAAGTCTCTTAATCGCATAAACGCGCTTGTGTATGAGTACGCTTACATCTAGGGGCGCGTAAGCGGCCCGAACGTCCGCGGCAAAAAGAAGGGTTACAATGAGGGTTGTTTCAATTAGCAATGTTGAGCGAAAGGATGTCCCAATTTATTATCGGCTTGTGTACTCGGGGATGGCCACGATTGAATTTTTTAACGGCACGGAAACCCATCGCGTTGATTTCAGCATAGAGATGACTCCCATAGGCGGCAAAAAAATCGCAGTGCAGTTCCCGGATGGGATCAACTATCCCCTGGTTCCCGTGGTCAACATGATGAAGGCTTTTATCGAGGCGGCGCATTCGAAAGGGGAACTTCCTGATTGAGTGGGCCAGCGCCTCGCCGGAGGAAACCGAGGCCTTGGGCGAGCGCCTTGCCCGCGCGCTGGGGCCAGGATCCGTGGTGGCGCTTTACGGCGGCCTGGGCGCCGGCAAGACGCGCCTGGCAAAAGGCATCGCGCGGGCCCTGGGCGTCATCGATACGGTCGTCAGCCCCACTTACACGATAGTCTGCGAGTACGGCGCGCTCGTTCGGGGCCGCGCCGTTTCCCTTTACCACATAGACGCGTACCGCCTGCGCGGGGACGAGGACTTCGAAAGCGCGGGCGCGCTTGAATGCCTTGGCGGCGAGGGTATCGCGATAATCGAATGGAGCGAGCGCGTTCCGGAGTCGATTCCCGACCATGCGATCAAGGCGCGCATCGAGGTTTCAGGCGATCAAAGCCGGGTTCTGCGCATTTGCGCGCCTGCGGACATGGGGCTGTAAAATAACATGAACATTCTTGCGATAGACGCGGCCACGGACAGGTTTTCGGTGGCGCTGGGCCTGGAAAGAGAGGCGCGCTTCGAGACATGGCTTTTCGAGGCGGCCGCCGGAATGCGCCATTGCGAGCTTGCCGCAAGCTCCGTGGAAATGCTCGCGAAAAGGGCCGGGATAGAGCCGGGGGACATAGGCGGCGTAGTTTGCGCGGGCGGCCCGGGATCCTTTACCGGCCTGCGCATAGGCTTTTCCGCCGCCAAAGGGATCGCGCTGGCGCTGGGGATTCCCTTCGCTCCCATTCCGACGCTGGACTTTATGGCGCGGCCTTTTGGCGCCTGGCCGGGAATCGCGCTGCCGGCTATCGACGCGAAAAAGAAGGCCTTTTTCTGCGCGCCCTATCGAATGGGCCGGCGACTCGGGCCGGACATGGACGCGCAGCCCTGGGAAATCGCCGCGATGCTTGCCGGGCTTTTGGGCCCCGGCGAAAGGGCCCTGGTTTTTGGCCCCGGCGCGGCCTTGCTTTGCCAGGAGCTACAGCGGCTTTCGCCGGACGGCCTAAAGGAGGCGCTTGCTTTAGGAAGCGGCCTTCGCTGGGGCAACGCCGAGGCGCTTTTGGAGATCGCGCGGGAAACGGGCGTTTTTTCCCAGGGCCGCGCCGCCGAGCTTTCCGGGAACATGCTTTGCGGCCCTGAGTACCTGCGCCAAAGCGATGCTGAAATTAATCTGTCGCGTTCGGGCGAGGGCGAGGGCGAGGCCGAGACGCTCAGGCCTTAGTGTTCCGGAATATTGGGTTTGCTAAACCGCAGCCTGCATACCGTCATTTGAATATTCCGGAACACTGGCGATTTTTTTTCGCGCCTTCAAGCAATTGAAAATGATTTTTTCGATAAAGGAGCAGGCCGTCGGCGCGCATCCTTGAAAGCTCGGCGGACATGGCGCTGCGTTCTACGGAAAGATAGTCGGCAAGTTCCTCGCGGTTAAAGGGAATGCTGAAAACGCTTTTGCCGGCAAGCTTGGCCTCGTCGGAAAGGTAGGAAAGGAGCTTTTCCCGCGTCGTCGTTTGCGTGATGTTTTCCAGCTTTCGTATCAGCGCTATGTTTTTTTTTGCAAGAAGAATCGCAAGGTTGCCAATAAGTTTTTCATGAAACGTGAGGGCCGACGCGCGCGGCGATAAAATTCCTTCTATATCGATAAAAAGAATTTCCGTGGCCTGCGCCGCCATGACGCTTACCGGAAGGCGCTCAAGGGAGGCGCAGGCGAAGGACTCGCCGAAAAGCCCGCCGCCCTCGACGCGCGACAGGATCTTTCGCCTGCCCCAAAAATCCTCCCGCATGATATAGACCGCGCCGGAAAGAACGATTCCCACTTGGCCGGCCTTGTCCCCGGCGGTAAAGAT
>WRAL01000240.1 GCA_009780285.1 Treponema sp. | reverse complement strand
CCCCGCCTAGTATTCGACGCTGCGGCATTCGCTAAGGCGCAGGCGGATTGGGCGGCCCATGGGATCGCGGACTACGTTTTTGAAGTGCAGGAATTTGTGACTGGCCCCAGACCTATTTTCCACGTAACCGTTGTGAATGGGGATATCTCCGATATTGCGCTTCACGATGATAGGTATGACAAAGATGCCTCCTATACGGAGAATCAGCTTGCCCTGGATTTGAAAGAAATCCGGGAAAAAGGGACAATCCTGGCCATTTTTGATTTTATAAAAGAGGAGCATGCAAATCATCAGCGGAGGCTGCCAACCCTGAGGGACAGCGAGATCCTTATCCTCCGAGTAACATACAACGGTGAGTACGGCTTTCCGGAAGAGGTAAGCTCTAACATATCTTCCAGCCTGCCGGATCCTATTATTTCAAATGGCTACCATTTGAAAATAAGCAACTTCCGGCCCATTTCCAAGTAAGGAGACGCAAATGAAAAAGATACTGCTTGCGGCCATGGCCAGCGCTCTACTGTATGCCTGCTCCGGCTCTCTGGCGCCCCGCCTAGTATTCGACGCTGCGGCATTCGCCAAGGCGCAGGCGAATTGGGCGGCTCTTGGGATCGCGGACTACAGTTTTGAGGTGGAAGAATTTTCTCGCGGTCCTAAACCACCCATTTTCCGCGTAACCGTGGTGAATGGGGATATCTCCGATATTGCGCTTCATGATGATAGGTATGACAAGGATACCTTCTATACGGATGCTCAGCTTGCTCGGGATTTAAAAAGCATCCGGGAAATAGGAACAATCCCGGCCATTTTTGACTTGATTGAAACGATGCGCGCAGATGATGAGCGGAAACTGCCACTCCTGAGGGACGGCGAGAGCATTACCCTCCGAGTAGCATACAACGGGGAGTACGGCTTTCCGGAAGAAGTTAGCTCTTACATCTCTTCCATCCTGCCGGATCCTATTATTTCAAATAGCTACCATTTGAAAATAAGCAATTTCCGGCCCATTTCCAAGTAAGGAGACGCAAATGAAAAAGGTACTGCTTGCTGCCATGGTCAGCGCTCTGCTGTATGCCTGCGATTCCGATCCCCAGTCTGATCCCCTGCCGGCGCCTCGCCTGGCGTTCGACGGCACTGCCTTCGAGAGCGCACGGCTCGATTGGAATTCCTTCGGGATCACGGACTACACTTTCGAAGTGGATGAATTCCATGCTGGCCCCAAACCTATCTTCCGCGTAACCGTAAGGGATGGGGAAATATCCAGCATCGAGGTAGTTGGCAAGGAGTGGATGTACGATGCGAACAGCCAATACGATGGGGATAGGCCAGAACAGGATATGGCGAGAATTCGGGAAATAGGGACAATCCCGGCCATTTTTGACTGGATTGATAGCCTTAGGGAGGCGCATGTTCGCAGGCTGTCCTCGGCGGAGAAAGGCGTTGTTTATACCCTCAACGTAACGTACAACAACGAACATGGCTTTCCGGAAAAAGTGAAATCCAGCATATCCAGTTTGGATTCTTCCCGCCAACCTGATGGAGGCTACTACTACTTGAGAATAAGCAACTTCCGGCTTATTGCCAAGTAAGGAGATGCAAATGAAAAAGGTACTGCTTGCGGCCATGGCCAACGCTCTGTTGTATGCCTGCGCTGCGCATGAGTCCTTGCTGCTGTTCGATAATGCAGCGTTCGACAAGGCGCAGGCGGATTGGGCGGCCCATGGGATTGCGGACTACGTTTTTGAAGTGGAGGAATTTGTGGCTGGCCCCAGACCTGCTTTCCGCGTGACCGTGCTGAATGGGGAAACTGCCAATATTGAGCTTGTTGATGATACGTGGTACGACGGTTCCCTTTGCGCCGAGGATAGGATCGACGATGATTTTGCGAGAATATGGGAAATTGGGACTATACCTGCCGTCTTTAACAGGATAAAAAGTCTTGAGGCAAAAGGCGCTTCAATGCTGCACAGCCTGAGGAAGGGAGCGATCATTTCTCTTCGCGTAACATACAGCAGCGGATACGGCTTTCCGAAGGAAATGTCTTGGGACGTTTTCACAGGCGGTGTAGGGAACGGCTACGATTTGGAAATACGCAACTTCCGGCCCATTGCCAAATAACACGCGCGATGCCGCCGGCGCCGCAGGGAAACAAAACATGAAAACATCCATTAAGGCCCTGCTCCTTGCGGCGCTGTTCCTTGGCGCGGCCTTTCCTTCGCATTCCCTGGAGGCCGATCTTATGATCGGCGCGGGCCTTAGGGCCGGCGCGACATGGGAGCTTGTGTTCGAGGGCGAAAAAATGATCAGCGCCCTGGAATGGAACGACCGCGCCGTCCCGAGCGTCGGCTTCGATGCGCGGGCCTCGGCCGGCGGTTTTTTCCTGGGCCTTGGGGCCGCATTCGCCATTCCTGTCAGAAGCGGCGAGATGGAAAACCGCGACTTCCTTCTTCCCGGCAGCGCGGCCACGTCCCACTATTCCCGGCACGACGTGTACATGGACAAGGACTTTTCCGCCCGCGCTGAGGCCGGCTATAAATTCAGGCTTGGAACCTTTTTCCTGGCTCCGTTCTTGGGCTTCAATTACGGCAACCGCAAGTGGGTGGCCACAGGCGGCTTCCTTCAATATCCGGGCGGTTCCTCGCCCTGGACGGGCGACGAGCCAAAGTCGGCGCTGAGCGGTCCCATCATAAGCTACGAGCAGGCGATCCGCTATCCCTTCGTCGGCCTGGAGGCCGGGCTTGGCCGCAGGTTCCCGGGCGCCGGAGAAATGCTCGTCGCGCTGGCCGCCGCCTTTTTTCCATACGTCTGGGTGGACGCGAACGACGTGCACTTTATGCGCAACACGCGGTTTTACGATACCCTTCGCGGCGGGCTTGGCCTGTCGCTGGGACTAAGCGCGGGGTATTTTCCCGGTAGGGCTAAAGGAGCGGGGTTCGTCCTTCGCGCCAGCAGGGAATCTGTCTGGGACGCGCGGGGAACGACCGCGTCGGCCGGCATCGGGATTTCCGACGAAAACCTCGTCCTGTCCCAAGGGCACGGCGCGGAAACGGAAATCGTCCAGTGGAATTTTTTCCTTGGCATGTCCGTGCCGCTCTACAGGTGAGCGATCAATGCGGGCAAGGCGCCGCCAGCGCCCAAACGCCTGATCCTTCGGGATATGATCCCAAGGCAGCGCGCGGTACCTTGGTACCTGATCCCAAGGTATCACTGATATCTTGGGATCATTTGGGCGAAAAAGGCCTAAAAAAGCTTGACGCTCTAAATCTTTTGGGTATGATTACGAGTATGCCTCCGCCGCGTGGCGGGGAAACAAAAGAAAAAAGGTACAGCGATGAAAAGGAAAGGCAAATTTTTTGCAGTGGCGGCCCTGGCCTTCGCGCTGTTGCATGGCTGCGGCTATGCCCGCGCTCCCGATCCCCTGCCGGAACCTCGGCTGGAGTTCAACCGGGCGGCGTTCGACAGCGCGCGGCTCGACTGGGAGTCCCGGGGAATTACGGACTACGCCTTCACGGTCGCCGAATTTCCCGGCTTTCCCCAGCCGCTTTTCCGCGTGACCGTAAAAAACGGGGAAGTCGCGGACATTGCGCGTATT
>WRAL01000239.1 GCA_009780285.1 Treponema sp. | reverse complement strand
CCGCGCGCGCCTTCTTTCCAATTCCTCCCGCATCCCCGGCGCGCAGCTTTTCAGCGCCATCTCGGCATAGCGCAGCGCAAGCCCCGGATCCCTAAGCCGCCATTCCGCGCGTTTCGCCAGCGCTATGGCCGCGCGCGCTCCCCCGTTCTCGGCGGCGGCATTCAATAGCCGCTCCCCGGTTTCCTCGTGCCTTTCCCGCGCCTCCTCGTTGGCGAAATGCAGGCGCCCGCGCAGGATCGAGTCCCTCCAGCAAAGAGCGAGCGCCTCGTCGTCGTGCCGGTATTTTTCGAAGGCCACAAACGGATCGGCGGCGATCTCAGCGAACGCGAGCAGAATCGAGGCAAGCCCGGCGACGTCCCGCGCGTTATGCTCGCAGACCTGCAATAGCTCCTCGTTCCCGCCGCCGCGCAAAAACGAGAACCATATCTCCGGGGCCAGCGCCCCGGAAACGTCGCCTGAGCGATCAAGCCCCAGTATCGAGGTCTCGATTGAGCCTTGCGAGCAGCTTGGAAGCCGCGTCTTCCAAAGCCGCCTTGCCGGGTGGAGGAGATCGGCGTGGCGAAACTCGACGGGCGTCATTCCGTTCATCAAAAAACGATTCCGAATGATCTGCGCGTCAAAGGCTTTGCCGTTGTAGCTCGCGACGATCGACGGCGGCTCGGATGACAGCTCGCCCGCAACTCTTTCCAGAAAGTCCGGCTCGCCGGGATAATCCAGCAGCAGGTATTGCGCGATCTCGATTTCGCCCGGCGCGGCACAGAAGCGGCCAAAGGCGGCGAGAAAGGCGACGGCGCCGGCGCCGGAAAGCCCGGTGGTTTCAAGGTCGAAGAACAGAAATTCGCCGGCGGAAGGCGGCGCGCGCCCGCAGTCCCGGCCTTGCAGATCCGGCACGATAGCGGCCAGCGCGTCGGGAAAGGCGCGCGACGGCACAAGGCCATGCGCGCCGGGGAGCGTCCTGCGAAATACCCTTTTCAGGGTAAAAGCGCCGGCTTCCTCCCATCCGGGCCAGGGGGCGCAAGGGAGCGCCTGCGCCATTGGCTCGCCGCCCGCGCGCCTCGGGCCGCCTTCCCCGGCGCGGATGCGCCGGAGGCGCGCCTTTAGATCCCCGGCCATTTTTCCCTAGCCTCGATCAAGGCAAGGCGCATGATCCAGCGCCTTCAAAAACTCGAGCGCGCCGGCCTTGCTCCCCTCCGGCCCCACGCAGGAGGGACAGCCGCGCCGGCAAGGGCAGCGCTCCAAGGCCAGGCGCGCGGACTTGAAAAGCGCGCCGGCTTTTTCCGCCAGGCTTTCGGCAAGGCCGGTGCCCCCCGGATATTTGTCGTAAACATAAAGCGCGGCGACTCCAAAATGCGGATCCCTCGCGCGCTCCGCCAATCCCAAGTCCCTTGGATCGCATAAAAGGTAAACCGGCGCGATCTGCCGCAGCAGGGTTCCCGCGCCGCTTAGAACCTTGCCTGTCTCGGCCTCGTCCATTCCGGCAAGCGCATCCCCGCCCGCCGTGTCGCCGGCGAAGAGCAGAATCAGAGCGCGCGTCTGCATCTCCTCCTCCGGCAGGCTGATGTCCCCATAGCCTATGTTCTCGTGCGTCCGAAACCGTATCTTCTTAAACTTGGCGACCTGCGAGCGGACAAGCGCGTCGCCAAGAATCCCCCGCGCGACCGGCCTGTCGCCGGAGCCGGCGTAAACAAAAGCCTCGTCCTCGGTCAAAACCTTGATGTCGGTTTTGACGATTCCATCGGTAAAATAATTTACCTCCGCCTCCCTTACAACGCATTTCCTGTTTTCTATGTCAAGCTTTTCCACAAGATACTGCCGGCCCCGGTGAATGTAAACGGCGTTGTCAAAAATCAGTTCCTTGGCGCTGGGCCTGTCCATTTCCCCGATCACCGAGTTTCTGCCCTCGGTCGCGTCGATGATGACGACATTGTCCGCAGTCGCCGAGCGCATGGAAATGCCCTCCGCCGGATAGGAGCGCGCCGCCCAATGCCATTTTCCGGATGCGTGGCGCAGGATGCCGCCTTCCTCAAGATACTCAAGCACCGGAGCCGCGACCTCCGCCGGGAAAGGATCGGCGCCGCTTTCCAAAGCCTCGTCCCGAAAAGGAAGCTCGAAGGCGGCGCAGCGCATGTGATCGGACAGAATGTAGGGATTGTTCGGATCGATGCGCGCCTCCTCCGCGCCCTTGCCAAAAAACCAGTCCGGATCGTTCATGATAAACTGATCGGTGGGAGAGGCGGAAGCGACGAAGACCGAAACCGAGACGCCGCCGCGCCTTCCGGCCCTTCCGGACTGCTGCCAGAAGGAATTGAAGGAGCCGGGAAAGCCCGCGACCACCGAGGCGTCAAGGCCGCCAATATCGATGCCAAGCTCCAGCGCGTTCGTCGAAACAACCCCTTGAATGGCGCCGTCGCGCAGGCCCTTTTCGATCTCGCGCCTTTCGCTGGGCAAAAAGCCCCCGCGATACGCCTCCACGCGAATCCCGGAATTGTCGGTAAAAATATTTTTCAAATCCTCGTTCACATACGCGGCGGCCACTTCCGCCTTGACGCGCGAATGCGCGAAAAGAATCGTCTTAATCCCGGCCTTCAAAAAAGCGATCATCCAGCGCCTGCTTTCCGTAACCACGCTTTTGCGTATCCCCTGCGCCGGATCGACAAGCGGCGGATTGTAAAGCACGATCAGCT
Organism: Treponema sp.; assembly: GCA_009780285.1. Lineage (GTDB taxonomy): Bacteria > Spirochaetota > Spirochaetia > Treponematales > Breznakiellaceae > WQXQ01. The sequence goes on along the minus strand of WRAL01000239.1, from coordinate 913 downwards.
TCTCGCCCCTTGGCGCGCCGTTGTTGTCAACAAGCGCCACCTCATCGCCCACGAGCGCCTCGGCCAGCTCCCTGGGATTACCGATTGTGGCGGAACACAAAATAAAAATCGGGTTGGAGCCATAAAAAGCCGCCACTCGTTTCAGCCTGCGAATCAGATCCGCCGCGTGGCTTCCCATCACGCCCCGATAGGCATGAGCCTCGTCCACGACCACGAATTTCAGGCATGAAAAAAACTTTATCCATTTTGGATGGTTGGGAAGAATGCCGGCATGAAGCATGTCCGGATTGGAAATAATAATGCGCCCCGTGTCCCGCGCGCTCGTTCTCAGGCTGTTCGGCGTGTCCCCGTCGTAAGTGGCCGCCTTGATCGGGACGCCGCCCCCGTCCTTTCCGGCAAGCGCGCCGAGTTCGGCCTGCTGATCCTGCGACAGCGCCTTCGTTGGAAAAAGATAAAGCGCCCTCGCCTTTTCGTCCCTCAAAAGCGCGTCCAGCACCGGCATATTGTAGCAAAGCGTTTTCCCCGACGCTGTCGGAGTTACGACCACCACATGCCGTCCCTTCCTGACGTTTTCCCAAACCTCCCCCTGATGCGAGTAAATTCGGCCGATGCCCCTTTTCACCAGCGCCGCGCGCAGGCGCTCGTCCAAGCCCTCCGGAAAAGGCAGGAACGATCCCTCGCCGGCCGGAACGCGCCTTTGAAGAACGATATTTTCCGCGAACTCGGGGCTTTTCAGAATTTTATCGAGCGCATCGAATCTTTCCATCGCTCATGATAGCCCGCCTTGGGCCTGAGTTCAAGCGGCCGCATTGCCTAAAAATTAATCTAGCCGAAAAGGGGCCGCTGCCCAAAAACCAAAACCTAGTCGAAATCAGGCCGCAGGGGCCTGCCCACCCTCCGTGCCGGAGGTTTT
>WRAL01000238.1 GCA_009780285.1 Treponema sp. | reverse complement strand
TTGAGCATCACGTCCAGCCTTTCCAGCGCGCCCATCGCCGCAATCTCCGGCATACAAAGCCCTGAACAGTAATTGCAAAGGCGTATATACCGGCCAACCTCGGCGCCGGCGTCGTCAAGCGCGCGGCGCATCAGGCGGAAGTTTTCCTGCGTGGCAAGCGTCCCGCCGAAGCCCTCGGTAGTCGCGCCGTAGGGAACGTAATCGAGAAGGCTTTGTCCCGTGGATCGAATCACGGCGATCACGTCCGCGCCCTGTTTCGCGGCGGCTACGGCCTGCGTAATGTCCTCGTAAATATTTCCGGAGGCGACGATAAGGTAAAGGTATGGCTCGGTTTTGTCGCCGTACTTGTCCAAAAGCTCGGAGCGCGTTTGCCGGTTGCGCCTGATTTTCTCCACCGTTTGCGCCGCCGTCGCGCTCACAATCGCTTTTATTTCACTAATATTAGCGATTGGCAAGGAGCAAATGTCAAGATCGCCTGAGCATATTTTTTCGGCTATCTGTTGTGACGACAGGCCCAGCTTTAGCATGGCGTTTCCGACTAGAAGCGCCGCGCCAGTGGGCAGAAGCTGCTTTTCCGCAATATGCCTGACAACAATGTTTGGCAAGGGAACGCCCACGGAATCGGAGCCGTCAATGCCCAAAAGCCGGCAGATCGCGCGTTCCACCGTGTCCGTCGTGTGTAAATCGATAAAATCCTGCGTATGTCGCGCGACGCTCCCGGCGTGCTTTCGCGCAAGCGCGACTTTCGCAGGGTCCAGATTCAGCTTAGCTCGCATCTTTTTCCTCATCGTGTGTCAAATACTCGCATTCCAATCTTTCGCCCCTTTATCCTGACTGGAGCCCTATACCGCAGGCTACAGGCGGCGATCTATCCCGCTTTCCCGAAATATCTTGTTCGCGGTGCGCCTCGATTATATCTTTCCGTCAACAGTAACATTGCGATCCGTGATGGGACTATACCAAATGTCGCGATCGCCTTCCCACCGTCTTTTAAAGCGCAGTTGCTGTCAAGCAAAATTCTACGAACTTTCTTTTCGTATTCCGCCACTACGCATAGGCCCTTTCGCGCCGCTCTGATTTGAAGCATAGCGGAATCTCCGAATACTCCCTGCGGTTAAGCTCCAGCAACTCAGGCACGGCATCGCTCGTCGCGATCCAAACATTTACATGAGAATCCCACTCCAGCTTGATCGTATATTCCACCGTCAAAACCCTCCATAAATGTATCCCACGCAAGCATACCCTGCGCACCGTTCCGCGCAAAGGCCAAGGATCATGGTCTAATGATACATCCGCCGGCCGAATTCCTCAAGCCCCAAAGGGGGGCATTTTATTACTCCAATCCGTCGTCCGCGCCCTCCTTATGCGCGACCACAATCTTCGCCGCTTCCCCGTACCAATCCACTTTGCGCGTAAGAAACATCACCAGCGCGACCAGGGCGAAGGCGTAGACCGAGCCTATCAAAAGCGCGAACGACTCGGCGTTTAGCACCGCGTAAAGCAGTATGTACGAAAGCGAGACTGACATAGCCAGATAAGCGGACTTCCCCCACGAAGTCAAAAGCGAGCGCGAATAAAGCGTTAGCAGGGTTGTAACGGCGAGCGCCGCGATCAGGTAGGCGAAGTGAAAGAGCATTTGCTCGGAAAGGGACAATAACAACAAGTAAAAAATAATATTAGCGATCCCTGAAAGCAGATACTGCACAGGATGTATGCGCTTTTTTGTGTGCAGCTCCAACAGGAAGAGCGCGAGAAATGGTATGACTAGGAAGAGCGTCGCATAACTTGTCGCCCTGTGGTTGAGCGAATAGGCATCGATCGCGCGGAAGAAATCCGCTCCAAAAAGAAACTCCCCGTAATCGCGCCGGGAGTCCTGCGCATCAACCCTCCAGAACAGCGGAATGCCTCGGCTAAGGTAGCTTATGTCCCACTCCGCCTCGAACCCCTGCTCCCCAATCTCCGATCTGCCGGGCAGGAACGCGCCCTGAAAAGACGGCGAAGGCCAGTCCGACGACATTACCACTCGCGTCTGCTGCCCCACCGGAAGCACCCGCGCGAATCGCCCGCCCTGAAGCGCGATCGCGATGTCGAACGAGGACGCCGAAGCGGAAAAATCCGGCAGGGCCGCGAAAATGCCTCCGCCCGGCGACCGCATTCCGGTCCTCGCCGTACCGGCGGCCGGCGCGCTCGGCGCGAAAAACAGCTCGCGCCCGCCGGAACCGCCGTTCCAGAAAGCCCGATCTATCCTGCGTATTCCCTGCTGGCTTGAAAGGTTTATTATCAATTCCGCCTGATCGAAAAACAATTCCTCGCCGGGCGCCAGGGACGATAGCGCAAGCTCCGGATCGAAGCCGCCGGAAAGTGCAAGAACGCCCGAAAACAGCGGCACGGAAAAAATGCCGCGCCTGCGTATTTCCGTTTCGAAATGCGCGCGTATGTTAAGATCTCGTGGCATTATCGCCAGGGAAAATGGATGCAAGATAATCTCTTCCCTTGGAATATCCTGAACGATCGTCGTGCAAATTTCTTCCCTTATTCCAGGGATGACGATCATCGGCCCGGAAACGATAAGCTCGCTTCCCCAGGCCTCCATGATTCCGGCCTCGGCGATCCGCGCCGTCCGCCCGCGCTCGCCGACCAGACCGCCTATCATCAAAAGCGGGATGAGCATCAGCAGCGTGAAGCCGGCGAGAAGCAAGGCTTTGAAGGTGTAGCCCTGGATGAATTTTTTCGTGTCGTTTGCCGTCTTTTCGCTCATTTAGCTTCCCTTACAAACAGTGTGCCTTTTGTTCCGTTCAAGCCCTTCCGGCTCGAGCGAAACCCGCTGGCCGTCTTTCAGAGACGCGACGCCTATAAGCTCCACGCGCCTCTTTCCCGTGCAAACGTCGCATCGGCAAGTATGCTCGTAGGTTTTAGGCTCGGTATAGGTTGTGATCACGCCTTCGAAGTTGCGCAGAAGCACTTTGCCCGGGCTTTGGGAAATAAGATAGTTCGGCATTACCGGTATCTTCCCGCCGCCGCCCGGAGCGTCCACGACAAAGGTGGGAACGGCAAAGCCGGAAGTATGCCCGCGCAAGGCCTCGATTATTTCAATGCCCTTGGAAACCGGCGTTCTGAAATGCGTAAGCCCGACGGAAAGATCGCACTGATAAATGTAATACGGCCTGACGCGGTTGCGAACAAGCTTTTGCATAAGATCTTTCATAACATGAACGCAGTCGTTCACGCCGGCCAGAAGAACGGACTGGTTCCCAAGCGGAATCCCCGCGTCCACGATCTTCGCGCAAGCCTCGGCGGAATCCGGCGTGATCTCGTTTGGATGGTTAAAATGCGTGTTGATCCAAACCGGATGATATTTTTTAAGCATATTGCAAAGATCGTCGGTTATGCGCATGGGAAGAACGCAGGGAAGCCGCGAGCCAAGCCGGATGATCTCGACATGGGGAATGGCCCTAAGCCTGCTAATAATATTTTCAAGGCGATCGTCGCTTAAAAGAAGGCAATCGCCGCCGGAAAGAAGCACGTCGCGAATCACCGGCGTTTTCGCGATATAGTCAATCGCAGCGTCTATGTTGCTCGACGGCAGCGCCGCGTCGTTGTCCCCGA
>WRAL01000237.1 GCA_009780285.1 Treponema sp. | reverse complement strand
TTCAGCCTGCGCAAAAGCTCCAGCGTTTGCGTTCGCGCGTCCTCGCGCTCATTCTTTGCGCGCGGCTTTTCAGCGTGAAGCTCCAGCGCCTCGGCGATCTGGGCGCCCACGCGCATAAGCGGATTGAGCGACTGGCGCGGCTCCTGAAAAATCATCGCGATTTTTTTCCCGCGAATTTTGCGCATTTCATCTTCGGCCAAAGCGAGCAAGTCCACAGGCTCGCCTTCAGCATCGGCGCGAAACAAAACCTGGCCGGCTGAAATCTGCGCGGCTTTGGGAAGCAGGCGCGCGATTGAAAGCGATGCGATTGTTTTCCCGCAGCCGGATTCCCCCACAAGCGCTACGATTTCCCCTGAGTTCACCGTAAAACTAAGATCCTCGAGAATGGGCAAGTATTTTAGGCCGCGCCTAATGCCAACGGAAAGCCCGCGCGCTTCAAGCAGAGGTTTTTGCGCTTCCATTTAATCGCCTACTCGCCAAACTTCTTGCGCAGGCCGTTGCCAATGCAGTGAAAGCCGATCACCGTAAGCATGATAAAGGCGCCGGGCGCAAGGGCGCACCAGGGCGCGTTATGCAAAAAAATCTGCGACTCCGAAAGCATCCTTCCCCAGCTTGGATGCGGCGGCTGAATTCCCAGGCCCAAATAGCTCATGGCGGATTCGGCGAGGATGGCGTTGGACAGGCCCAGCGCCGAAGCGGACAAAAGGGAATGCGCAAGGTTGGGAAGAATGTGCGCAAACACAATTCGCGCGTGGCTCGCGCCAAGAAGGCGCTCGGCAAGAACGAAGTCGGCGCCCTTGTACTGCAAAGTCCCGCTGCGCATAATGCGCGTAAAGCCCGGAACGAAAAGCACGACCAGCGCCACGAAAAGCGCAAGCTGGCCGTCGCCTATAAGCGCCACCATCGCCAGCGCGAAAAGAATGCCGGGAAAGGAGCTGATCGTGTCCATCAGGCGCATCACTGCCTCGTCGCGAATCCCGCCGGAATAGCCGGCGAAAAGGCCCAGCGCGCTGCCCAAAGCCGCCGCGCCCAAAACCGTAAGCGCCGCCAGCGTCACCGTGTGCCTGCTTCCGCCGACGACGCGAAGAAAAATATCCCTGCCAAAATTGTCCGTGCCCAAAGGATGCGCGAGGCTTGGCGGCGAAAAGCGCGCCTCTGGGCGCATTTCGTTGTAGTCGCCGATCAGGCCCAAAAACCCGGCGATGGCCATGGCAAAGATCGGAATCACAATCGCAAGGCCCAGCCTCAGCTCTCCGTTCATCCCCCGAATAGTACCCCTTTTTGCGCCGCTGAACAAGTAGCCGGGCAAGCTTTTCGTAACAAAGCTACAAGTTTAAGGGGGGCCAATGCGCTGTTGGCGCATTGGCCCCGCTATCCAATGCGCGCGAAAACTGGTATCATGAACCTATGAAACGCAAGGCCTGCCTTCGGGGGCGCGAATGAGCGCGCAGGAATTCGCGCTGGGGTTTTTCTCGCCCTGGATCGTCTGCGCCGTGGCGACGCTCCTGCATCTCGGCCTTCCGGCGATCTGGCACAAGGGCTACGCCCGGCATGAAGGCACGGGAAAAGTTCTGGAGTACAAACTTAACGCGCACCTGGTTCTGCCAGGCTGCGCGCTGCTGTGGCTGGTTCTGGGCTACATCGAGCTTGTTCCTTGGACATGGCTGCGCGACGTGCGTTGGGCCGGCGCGGCGGGCGCGGCAACGCTGGGAATTATTTTCACGCTCGCCATCGTTCTTGCGCAGCCGAAAAAAAGCGCGAGCATTCTTGCCGACCTTTGGCGCGGAAGGCTGAAAAATCCTCAATGGAAAAAAGGTCCGGCGCTACTGGACGCGAAAATATGGCTCTGCCTTTGCGGCGCCGTGATGCTCCAGCTTAACGCGCTTTCGTTCTTGGCCTATCATTGGCAAACTTTTTTCGACGCGGAAAACAACGCTCTTGTAAACCCCGGCTTTTTGGCGGCCTGCGTAATGCTGACCTTTTTCGTCTGGGACTACATGACTTTCGAAAAATTTAGCCTTTACGGCTATGGATTTACGACTGAGCGCGTGGGATTCAAGCTGGGCTTTGGCTGCCTGGCCTTTTACCCGTACTTTTATTCCGTCGCGCTTTGGGCGACGGCGCATTTGCCGAACCCCGGCCGTCCGCAAATTCTAAACGTTCTTTTTGTACTAATTTTTATTGCCGGCTGGATACTATCGCGCGGGGCAAATTTGCAAAAATATTATTTTAAGATTTCGCCCGTGAAAAAATTCTTTGGCATCATTCCTCGGACGATTCATGACGAAAAACATTCGCTATTGATAAACGGCTTCTGGGGAAAAAGCCGGCACATAAATTACCTTGGCGAAATCCTCATGGCCTGCGCGATCGCGCTTGCCGCCGGCCCCGGCATTCCTGCCGTCTGGCTTTATCCGCTGTACTATGTCGCCTTGCTTTTCGCCCGACAAGCCGCCGACGACAAACGATGCGCCGAGAAATACGGTGCGCTGTGGACTCAATACCAGGAAAAAGTCAGGTACAAAATAATTCCTCGTATTTATTAAAGGGGATGGAAGCGTAATGGAAATAGCGCGATTTGGCGACGACGAAGACATACTGGACATACGCAGGGACAACGTGTTCAAGGCCGTGTTCACGAGGGACACGGAATTGTCGAGGAAGGCGCTTTCAAGCCTGGTTTCCGCCTGCATAGGCCGCGCGGTCGATATCGAGGGGATCACCGCGAACGAGCCCGCCCCCGACAGCGCGGGCGACAGGCAGATTCGCTACGACATAAGCTGCAAGACCACCGACGGCAAGCGGGTCAACGTTGAGATGAGCCTAAACCCCGATCCCTTCGAGCCCGAACGCCTTGAATACTACGCGTCGAAGCTGTTAGTCTCGCAGAACATCAAAGGCGGGGATCGCGGCTACGACGATCTCAAGCCGACTTTTCAGATAGCGGTTCTTGCGCAGCGAAGGTTTTTCGGCGACGACGAGTTCTTCCACGCCTTCGAGCAGTACGATCCCGAGCGCGGGGTTTCGCTTGGCGGGAAAGCGCGTATCGTAACGCTTGAACTTTCCAAGCTAAAGGGCGTGGCGCGCAAGCCCGTTGAGGAAATGGGTAACCGCGAGCTATGGGCGATGTTTTTCGGATATCAAAGCGATCCCCGAATGAGGCCGGCGATTAACGCGATCATGGGGCGAGAGGAGGGAATAGCGATGGCAGGGCAAGTGCTAATGGGACTAAGCCGGGACGAGGCCGAGCGCGCCCGTCTTACGAGCGAGTTCAAGTACGAAATGGACATGCAAAGCAAGGTCAAGCACGCAAGGCTCGAGGGCGAAATGCGCGGGGAGAAACGCGGCGAGAAACGCGGCGAGAAACGCGGGGTGGAAGCCACAGCGAGAAACGCCCTCGCTGAAGGCGCATCGCCAGAATTCGTGCAAAAAATTACCGGCCTTGATGTGGAAACAATTGCCAGGCTTCAAGCTGGGGGCTGAGCGGTGCCGCCAGGATTTAGCCCCGACGAAACTGAGTACTTCCGTCGCTTGAGCGAATTTAAGTACGAAATGGACATGCAAAGCAAGGTCAAGCACGCAAGGCTCGAGGGCGAAATGCGCGGGGAGAAACGCGGCGAGAAACGCGG
>WRAL01000236.1 GCA_009780285.1 Treponema sp. | reverse complement strand
CCTTTGGCTTATCGGGCTGTGGGAGCGATCGAGCGCCTCGCGGACGATAAAGCAGTGGACGGGAAATCCGGAGGCGGCGGCCTCGGCCTACAGCCTTTACGACTACGACGTGGCCGCCGACCTTGGCGGCTGGGACGCGCTTGCCAACCTTCGCGAAAGATGCCTTCGGCGCGGGATCAGGCTTGGATCGGACATGGTTCCCAACCACACCGGCATCGATAGCCGCTGGATGATCGAGCGGCCGGACAGATTCTTGCAGTTGCCCTACTCGCCCTTTCCCTCCTACAATTACGGTTGCGGCAACCTTTCCGGGCGCGACGACGTAACCGTGCAAATCGAGGATCGCTATTTCGACCGGACTGACGCGGCGGTCGTTTTTAAGCGCATTGACAATAATTCCGGCGAGACGCGCTACATATACCACGGCAACGACGGCACCTCGATGCCCTGGAACGACACGGCGCAGATCGACTTTCTTAATCCCGAAGCGCGCGAGGCGGTGATCCGCACGATCATAGGCGTGTGCAAGCAGTTTACGATAGTGCGCTTCGACGCGGCGATGACCCTTGCCAAGCGACACATACAGCGTTTGTGGTATCCGGCGCCGGGCCAGGGCGGGGACATCGCCAGCCGCGCCGAGCACGCGCTTTCCAACGACGAGTTCAACGCGCGCATTCCCCACGAGTTCTGGCGCGAGGTTGTCGATCGCTGCGCCGCCGAGGCTCCGGACACGCTGCTTCTGGCCGAGGCTTTTTGGATGATGGAAGGCTATTTCGTGCGCACGCTCGGGATGCACCGCGTGTACAATTCCGCCTTCATGAACATGCTGAAGAACGAGGACAACGCGAAGTATCGCGCCACGATCAAGAACACGCTGGAATTCGATCCCGAAATTCTCAAGCGCTTTGTTAATTTCATGAACAATCCCGACGAGGATACGGCGGTGGCGCAGTTTGGAAAGGGCGACAAGTATTTCGGCATTTGTTCCCTGCTGGTAACCATGCCGGGGCTTCCCATGTTCGGGCACGGGCAGATCGAGGGCTTCGAGGAAAAGTACGGCATGGAATACCGGCGTTCCTACAGGGACGAGGAGCCGGACGGCTATTTGGTGGACCGGCACGAGCGCGAGATTTTTCCCCTGGCGCGAAGGCGGGCGCTTTTCGCCGGCAGCGCCGACTTCAGGCTTTACGATCTGTACGCTGCCGGCGGCGGCGTGAACGAAAACGTGTTCGCCTACTCAAACGGCGCGCATATAGGCGGGCGGTACGAGCGCGCCTTGGTTTTTTACAATAATTCCTTTGAGGAAACTTCCGGCTGGATCAAGGCAAGCGATCCGGCCATTCCCCGGGGCGACGGATCAAGGCGGCGCGATTCCCTTGGCGAGGCGCTGGCTCTGAGTCGCGACGACCGGTATTTTACCCTTTTCCGCGATCAGAAATCCGGCCTCTGGTACATTCGCTCTTCCAAGGCTATTCACGAAAACGGCTTTTTCGTGGCGCTGGGCGGCTACGGCGCGCAGATTTTTCTCGACATTCATGAAGTGGCCGACGACGAAAAAGGCCGATGGGCGCGCCTTAACCACGACTTGCAGGGCCGGGGCGTCCCCGATCCGCGCTCGGCGATCATGGACATTTATCTTGGCGATTTGTACTATCGTTTTGATAAAATGATGTCGCCAAAATTATTGGAAAGCCTTTGCGCCTTTTTTGCCAAGGGAAAATCAAGCGCCGAGGAGGCGCGGGCTTTTGTCGATTCGTTAAAGGAAAATGCCGAGCAGTATTTCGAATGCGCGCGCCGGTTTATCTCCGGCGCGGACGGCAGCTTCGATCCCTGGCCTGCGAGCGATGGCGAGACTCGTAAGCCCGCCGGCGCCGACGATCTATGGAAGGAATTTTCGGCCTACGTCGAGGGCCTTCTTTCGCTGGCGCGCGGCGCGAAGGCCGACACGCCCGAAGGCCGGTTTCGCGCCTCGCTTGCGCGCGAGATGAAGGCGCGACCGCATCTTTGCGCCGCCGCCTTTGGCTACGGGCTTTTGGCGATCCTACGCCCGATTCTCGGCGCAGGCGCGACGGGAGCCGAGGCGGCCGGCCTCGCCTTCGCTCACTGGGAACTGGGACGCAAGCTGCGCGAACGATTGAGCGCGGCCGGATCGCCGGGCGACGGCGTCTCGGGCGACGGCGCCGAGCGCGCATGCCGAATCGCGAAGGCCGTTTTGAGGCGCTCGCGCCCGGAAATTCAGGCGGAGATTCCGGCAGGCGCGAGCGCGGGCCAAATCGCAGGCTTTATTGTCAAGGAAAACAGCGCAAGCGAGGATTTTCTTGAAATTATCGGCGCGAATATTTATGACGGCGTTCAGTGGTTTAACAAGGAACGCTTCGAGGAGGCGCTCTTGTACGGCAAGCTCTTTGTCCTGCTCGATTGTGAGGCCGGGACAAAGAACGCCGCGCTTTTAGGCGAGGTCGCCGAGGCGCTGGAGCGCGCGAAGGAAGCCTCCGGTTACCGGCTGGACGCGCTGTCAGGCAAAATTCAGGAAAGGGAGAAAAAATGAAAGAACAGCATAAATGGCGCGCCGAGGTCGCCGAGGTTGAGTTTACGTTTTCCGACTGGGGAAGCAAAGCTACGGTTTTTTGGCGAAAGCGAAAGGAGCTTGTGGTAAAGGCCGGCGCGCGCCTCGTGATGGAGCCGCAGATGAACAAGGACGGCTCGCTTAATTTTTCGGCCAAGTTCGCCAAAACCCTTCGCGCCGATCACGCCGACAAAATATCAAACGGCGTTACCACCGAGGACATCGTCTTTCCCTCGCCCAACGAGCTTGGGATTTTCCTGCGCTTCGGCGGCGAGAACACTTGGCTTAGCCTAAAGGACAAAGACGGAAAAACATTGCAGGAATGGGCCGCCGTTTGAAAAACATAAGGCTTTGCCTGCATTTTTTTAAAAGCACGCTTGTGGTAAACTGGGGCTCCTCGCTTGCGCTTGCCGCGTTCATGTATTTATTTTTTGATTTTCCTTTTCATGTGTTTTTTTCCCTTTTCTTGCTGACCGCAGGCTTTGCGCTTGCGCTGTTTGTAAAGGAAGCTTCATTTACGGAGAAAAACACATGGTTTTTTTACTATAATTTTTCTATTACAAAAGGAAAGCTTATGGCTTTTTCCACATGCCTAAACGCAATCTTCGCGGCGATAATTTTTTGGGGCTTTGAGTATGGCAAGCGAATCTTTGGTAATTGACAGCGTAAACAAGTCATTCGACGACAAGCGCGTTCTTAGGGATATTTACCTGACGATAGGGCAGGGCGAGATCGTCGGCCTTCTTGGGCGCAACGGATGCGGAAAGTCAACCTTGCTGAAAATTATTTTTGGTACGCTGGACGCCGAAAGCAAATTTATCAAGGAAGGCGGCAAAATACACGATAAAATGTTCGAGAGCAAAAACGCCGTGACGTATTTGCCGCAGGATGATTTTTTGCCAAGAAGAACCAAGGTAAAGGACATAATCGCAATCTGCGTCGATAAAAATAAAATCGATGACTTTTGCAATGACTCAATAGCGCAAAACATTCTTTCGACAAGGGCCGGCAATTTATCCGGCGGCGAGCTTCGATACCTGGAAATAAAGCTGCTTTTGTACCGGGAT
>WRAL01000235.1 GCA_009780285.1 Treponema sp. | reverse complement strand
GACGAAGCGACGGCATCGGTTGACGTAAAAACCGAGGAAAAAATACAGCAGGCGATCAACGAGATAGCCGGAACGCGCACGATTATCACCATCGCGCACAGGCTTTCGACGATTCGAAGCGCCGACGTGATTTTTGTTTTCGACAAAGGCCGCGTGGCGCAGTCCGGCCGGCACGACGAGCTTATCGCGCAGGAAGGATTGTACCGGCAATTGTGTTTGGTGCAGCAAACCGATGGGGAATAGGAAAACTATGGCAAAGAATGTAGGGCTTGTGTTTGTTGCGGCCTTTGCCTTTTCCCTTTTCGGCTGCGCCACCGTGCAGACCTTTATTGGCGACAGGGCCGACTACGTTGAATTTCCTATAGAAACAAGGCGCAGGTTTATCTTTGACATTGATCATGTCATGGGCGCCTATAGGATGGAAGATTGGGGACAAGGCACGAGCGTCTTTGAAGGCGATAACGGCAGAATTTTACGGCGCGGCTTTAGTTTCCATGAAGGCGATCTAAGGCTGTCAAGGGTCGAGCTTCTTCAAAGGGAAACAAGCGGAATAATTTTTTCGCTCGTTCAGCGCTTTGTCAGATTTGTTGACAATAGCGGAAGGAGCGTGGAATATGAAGTGGATTTTACCCCCGGCGTTTATCTGTCTATTCAGGACCCGGCGATTGGAAGGATAGACTTCAATTACATCATGGATGGAGGCAGGCATACAGGCTTTGACGTTCTCGTAAACGGCGAAAGGTTTGGCATTCTTGCCCTTTATCCGCAGCCTTTTAGATCCGGCGCTCTCAGGCCGTCGTTTTTTCTAAGGCGCGGCAACGAGCTAAGCCGCGATATGGCCATGTACATTTTGGCCGCGCATCTAAGCCAGCAAATAAGGCTTAACTAGTGTTCCGGAATAGCCGCGCGCGTTAATCCAGCGCAGCGTATGTGTGAAGTTTTGCGCCAAAGCGCAAAACTTCGAGGCCCATCCGCCAAAGGCGGATGGGCCCCGGCTTGACGGCCCTCGCGCGCCGGCCTACAATGCAGGCATGTCAGACGCGCTGTTAAAGATCGACGGCGAGCCGGGTGCGCCCTGGACCTACGCCGACTACAAGGACTGGGAACTAAAGCCCGGCGAACGCTACGAAATAATTTACGGCGAGGCCTACGCGATGTCCGCGCCGAACGATTATCATCAATCCATCCTTACGGAATTGATCACGCAGTTTCACAGCTTTCTAAGGGGAAAGCCCTGCAAGGTAAGGCCAGCGCCCTTTGACGTTCGCCTTTTTTACGAGGAGGACGAAAGCGACGACACCGTGGTGCAGCCGGACCTTTCTGTAATCTGCGACCCGAAAAAGCTGGGCAGGGAAGGCGGCTGGGGAGCGCCGGACTTCGTCGCCGAGATTTTATCCCCCTCGAACACTGCGATAGAGATGCAGCGGAAGTTCACCCTGTACCGCGAAGCCGGCGTGCGCGAGTACTGGATCATAGACGGCGAGAACAAGACCGTCATCGCGTACCTTTTCGACGGCGACTCCACGAAAACCCAGGTCTACGGCGCGCAGGACAAGGCCCCCGTCGCCATTCTTGAAGGCCTTGCCGTGGACCTTGAGCCTGTTTTTACGGAATAGCTCCACGCTTGGTTGCCATGACCGAGGACCGCGCCCGCTGGCCGCAGGGGGCCACCGATCAAAGGCCCTTGATCAAAAGGCCGCGCGGCCCAATAATTGGGGATATGGTTGAACTGCGCGGCGTTTCCCTTTCCTACCCGCTGGCCGGCGGCCGGAAGGCCCAGGCCCTCCTGGACGTAAACGCGCGCTTTGAGGAAGGAAGCCTTTCCGCGATTATCGGGCCCTCCGGTTGCGGCAAGACAAGCATCGTGAAAATTATAGCCGGGCTTTTGCGCCCGACCAAGGGGGACGCGCTTGTCGGCGGCGCGGCGCGCGCGGAGGCGGGCGCCGACGTGGCCGTTATTTTTCAGGACTACGGGCTTTTGCCCTGGAAAACCGTCCTGGCAAACGCGCTGCTTCCGCTTCGCCTAAAGGGAAAAATAACCGAGGAAGGCAGGCGCAGAGTGGGCGCGCTTCTGGGCGAGTTTGGCCTGTCCGATTTCGCCGCGCTGTACCCCGCGCAGCTTTCCGGCGGGATGAAGCAGCGCCTGGCGATCGTGCGCGCGCTCGCGCAAAGCCCCCGGCTGCTTTTGATGGACGAGCCTTTTTCCAGCCTGGACGCGCTGGCCCGCGAGGAGGCGCAGGATTTCCTTTTGGCCGTTCAGCGCGAAAGGCGCCTGACCTCCATCATCGTAACCCATTCAATAGAAGAGGCCGCGTACCTAGCCGATTCGGTGCATGTGATGCGCGGCCTTAATCCCGGCGCCATAGCCGAGCGCCTGGAAATACAAAGGGCCCCCGGCCTTTCTCGCGCGGCATTTCGCGACGATCCCGGCTTCGCGCTCTACTGCGCGCGCCTAAGGCGGGCGCTACGATGAGGCGCCTTGGCGGGAGGCGCTTTAGCGGGAGGCGCTTTAGCGCCCAGTACGCAGGCGTTTTCCTCGCGCTCCTCGCCTTTATCGCGCTTTGGCAGGCGCTTTCCGTAGCCGTCACAAGGCCGATTTTGCCCTCGCCGGCGGCGACCGCGCGCGCCCTCGTGGACATGGCCGAAAGCGGAGCGCTTTGGGAAAACGCCTGGATCAGCCTTTCGCGCGTGGCCCTTGCGCTTTTAGCCGCCGGCGTTCCGGCGGTGGCGCTGGGACTGGCCGCCGGCCGCAGCGCTCGCGTCAATCGCGTCATTTCGCCGGTGGTTTACCTTTTGCACCCGCTTCCCAAAGCCGCTTTTCTTCCTATAATAATGCTCTTTTTGGGCATAGGCGAGGCGGCGAAAGTCTTTCTGGTGGCCTTCGTCGTTTTCAGCCAGATGCTCGTGGGCGCGCGCGACGCGGCCAGGCAAATAGGCGCGCAGTACATAGACGCGGCGCGCGCGATGGGCGCCGGCCGCCTTGCCGTCCTGCGCCACGTCGTTATCCCGGCCGCGCTGCCCGGCCTTTTTACCGCCTTTAGGATCAGCCTTGGAACCGCCATGGCCGTCCTTTTTATCGCCGAAACCTTCGTCTCGACCAGCGGCCTGGGCCACCTGATTTACGAAGCCTGGACGCGCATCGCCTACGCGCGAATGTACGCCGGCATCGCCGCCCTGGGCATCCTCGGCCTTGCGCTTTTCGTCCTCGTGGATCTGCTGGAAGCGCTTTTTTGCCCCTGGCGCTCGGGGCATGGCGATTGAGGCGCCTTAAGCGCCCGGCCGCAACTTGGCAATGGCGTCCATGCCAAGACCGGTGATCTTTTGCACCGCTTCCATCGGGAAGCCTTCGGCAAGCGCGTTTCGCGCAGTGGTTTCCAGGCCTTCTTCCCGGCCTTCTTCCCGGCCTCTTTCCCGGCCGCCTTCCCAGCCGCCTTCCCAGCCTTCCTCGTAGCGGACGGCGAGGGCTTTGTCCATGTTCCATTCCTGTGTAAGCATATTGAATACCTCCGTCGAATGCGTTTCCAAAAATTCCTTCAGGATGTCATGTTCCCTGCAATACTCGATTGCCAGCTTCAGCGCCTGAGCGCGGTCGCCGGCGGCCTTCTCAAACTCTTTCGCCTTCGCAATGAAAGCG
>WRAL01000234.1 GCA_009780285.1 Treponema sp. | reverse complement strand
GCCAGCGAGGGCCGGGACATAACGCCTTTTTCGGTTCGCCGGGTCGAGGACAGAAACGGCAGAATCCTCCTTAATCCCGAAGAGGACATCATCGCGCGAAACAGGCGCCTGGGGAATCCGCAGGTCGTAAGCCAGCAGAACGCCTATATAATGAACAGAATCATGCAAAGAACCGGCGAGGGCACCATGGCCCACGGCACGAGCTTTTTCAACGCCGGCGGATTCCGCGACGAGGAAGGCCCGTTCATGATGCCGGTGGCCGGAAAAACCGGCACCACGCAGAACTGGGCCGACGCCTGGATAATCGGCTACACCCCCTACTACACGACGGCGGTCTGGTTCGGCTTTGACTCCGGCGGCAATTCGCTGGGGCAGTCCGGCACCGGGGCGGGCTTGTCCGGCCCTGTTTGGGGCAGGTACATGCGCGAGATACACCTCGACCTTCCAAGGCGGGACTTCGCGCGGCCCTCGTCCGGCATTGTCGAGGTTACGGTCTGCACAAGCTCGGGGCATCTTGTTACGCCGTATTGCACCGACGGAACCGTAAGCCTGCCTTTTATGCAGGGCACGCAGCCCACGGTGGCATGCGAGGTTCATTCCCCGTCGGCCTGGTCCACGACCGTGATGAACAACATACGCGCCGGCTCCCTTCCGCCGCTGGGCGGCGACGCTTTCCCGGTCGGCTCTTTTTCCATGCCGACCCTGTCGGACGATGTTTTCGCCCTGCCGACTTTGCCGGACGATATTTTCGACGACTTTTTCCTTGATTTTTCGCAGGTGCCCGCGACGCCGGACTACGATTCGCAGAATTTGCCGCCGGCCATTTTGGAAGGCGGCGCCTGGAGTCTTCCTTCCTTGGAGGATCCGCAGGAGGAAGGCCCCGCCGCGCCGGAGGATCCGGGCCCAGGGCCGGCCGATCCGCCGCCTGACGAGGGCGCGGCGGAGGATCCCTCCGGATCGTCGGCCGGCGATCCCAATCCTTAAAGGTGGCCGGTATGCAAGTGCCCGTAAGCGACATTAAGATAAAGAAAAGAATACGCAAGGACATGGGGGACATCGCTTCCCTGGCCGAAAGCTTTAAGCGCTGCGGCCAGATCTGCCCCATCGTCATAAGCCGGAACAACCAGCTTATCGCCGGGCATCGGCGTCTCGAGGCGGCCAAGCTTTTGGGCTGGCGCACGATCAACGTCGTGATTGCCGAAGGAACCGACCGCATTTCCGCGCTGGAGATCGAGCTAGAGGAAAATGTCCAGCGCCATGACTTTACCTTGGAGGAAATCGCCGAGGCGACGAGGCTTCTTGACCGCCTGCGAAACCCCGGCCTTTTCGCCCGCATTTTCGGCGCCATCGCGCGCTTTTTCAGGCGCCTCTTTCGGGTCCGCGACGACTCCCGGTAAGCGCAAGGCGGCCGTCAATCCCGCCGCTCCTTAGAGCGAGATGCTTAGCTCCCGACCGTATGCGCGGGCTATTTTCTCAAGCGTTTTTACGGTGGGGTTGGCCTTCCTTGGGTTTTCAAGCCGTTGGTACGCCTGGTAGGACATGCCGAGCTTTCCGGCGATCTCCGTCTGGCTTCGATCCCCGCGCAGGCTGCGCAGCCTCAGCGCGAGGGTTATATGGCTTGCCACGACGACGGGGTGGCCTCCTTTATAGGAAGGCTGTCGCACCGGCAGGCCCTGGGCGATCTCGGACTCAAGAATAGCTTCCAGCGCTTCCTTGGCCATTTCCAGCGCGTGTTCTTGAGTGTCGCCAAAGGTAAGAACGTTGGGCATGTCGGGGAAATCGACGAGGAACATGTCTCCATCCTTCTCGATGTTGCAATTGTAAACCATTCAATGCCTCCCAATGATCCCCCATGCCGGCTTGCTTGAGAATTCGCTTTCCTAGAACGCCCAAATCGCCGTTGCCGTGAAGGGGGACGGTAACCGGCCGGCAGCCAGGCTTGCCAAAGACGTGGTGGGAACCTTGAATGCGAATCAGCTTCCACCCTTCTTTCTTCATTGCCTTCATGATGTCCTTGGCCGTCATCAGGTAAAGTATACAATATATAACTTGCAATATCAAGACGCTTTGAAAAACCTAGGTGGAGGCTTTCCTCGCCTTGCCTGCCGGCAGCCAGCGGCTAGCCACTAGCCAATAGCAACTTCTTCTGCTAGGATGTAGTGGCGAGGTCGAAAATGAATACACTTTGGAGGGTTGCTAAAGAGGCGGCTAGGTACAAGGGCTGGATGTCGCTGGCGATTTTTGGAACGCTTGCGCTTACGGCGGTCAATCTGACGGCGCCGAGGATTATGTCCCTGATGACGGGCATCGTCGCGGAGGGCATGACGCGCGAAAGCCTGGGAACGGTGCAATTGATGGCGCTTGGGCTTCTTGCGCTTTTTCTGGGCCGTATTTTTTTCCGGTTTCTCAGCGGCTATTGCTCGCACAAGGCGGCATGGCAGCTTGTGCAGGAACTGAGAATGCGCGCCTACAACGCCATTCAATCTTTTTCGATGGATTTTTTTCACAACAAACAAACCGGCGAGCTTCTAAGCCGCGCCGGAGACGACGTTGAGCTTTTCGAGGACATTTACGCGCACATTGTTCCTGAAATTATCACTAATTTCGTTACCCTTGTCGGCGTAACGATAATTTTGTTTAGCATTAACGCGCAGCTTGCGCTTATCACCTGCATTCCCATTCCCTTTATTCTTCTTTCCGGCTGGATTTTTAGCAAAAAGGTTCGTCCGAACTTTCGCACGGCGCGCAAGATGCGCGGCGAGCTTATGGCGCAGCTTCACGACAACTTTTCCGGCATTCAGGAAATTCAGGCTTTTGGCCGGCAGGTTTCGGCCACCGAAAACGTCAGGCGCAACGGCGAGAATTATACCATGCACACCTTGCGCGCCTTAAAGCTCAGCGCGGCCTTTCATCCCAGCGTCGAGTTTCTTACCGCGATTGGCAGCGTTATCGTTGTGGGCCTTGGCGGGTACCTGGCGTTTCAGGCGCGGCTTTCCGTGGCGGACATCGTAGCGTTTATGTTGTACCTCGCGCTTTTTTACGCGCCCATCACAGGACTTGCGCGACTGATGGAATCGGTGGAGCGCTGCCTGGCCGGCGCCGAGCGCGTCATCGAGATTTTGGACACCCCGCGCGGCATTAAGGACGCGCCGGGCGCGCGCTCTGTGGGAAAGGCCGAGGGGCGCATTTCCTTCGAGGGCGCCTGTTTTTCCTATGTCGAGGGCGTTCCGGTTCTTGACGACGTTTCCATCGAAATTAAGCCAGGGCAGATGGTGGCGCTTGTGGGCGCGACCGGCGTTGGCAAAACCACGCTCAGCCAGCTTGTGTCGCGCTTTTACGATCCCACCGCCGGGCGCGTGTGCCTTGACGGATGCGATCTGCGCGAGATAACGCTTGAAAGCCTGCGGCAGAATATTTCGGTGGTGATGCAGGACACCTTTTTGTTTAACGGCACTATCGAGGAAAATATCGCCTTCGCGCGGCCGGAGGCTTCCTTTAAGGAGGTCGAGGCGGCGGCGCGCGTGGCGAGGATTCATGATGATATACTTCGCATGCCCGCCGGCTATCGCACGCAGGTAGGCGAACGCGGCGTTAAGCTTTCAGGCGGGCAGAAACAGCGCGTCGCGATCGCGCGCGCCGTG
>WRAL01000233.1 GCA_009780285.1 Treponema sp. | reverse complement strand
GCGCTTCCCATAATCACGGCGATTTTCGCTTCCATGCGCGATTGTGCCACGCTCTGCGGCGAAAATCAAGGGCGGGGCGACGCCTTGACGCGGATGGAAGAAGAATGGCATACTAAAAGTAAGAATAAGTAAGAATATGGGAGAAATTTGTGAATTTTTCAGAACTCAGGGTAAAATAAAAAATGAGAGTGCAAAAGGCGCATTTGAAAGATCAACGGATTTAATGCAGAACCTTATTTTTGGCCTGGACAAACAGACGCTCATTCCCATAGTAATGGAAATTGGCGCTATTCCAGAAGATATCAGGCATGATTCCAGCGAAGAGAAGCTGTATGCCAAAGTGTCAGATATCGTTCTGGCAAAATGTTTTCAAGAATTCGGTCTAAAATCATCTGTCAACAAGGAGCGCGCGAATTGCGCTGACGTTATGGCGAAAAGTCAATACCATGGTTATTCACTTGTTGGGGACGCAAAATCATTCAGGCTGAGTCGCACTGCAAAGAATGCCAAGGACTTTAAGGTCGCTTCTATAGGTGGATGGAAGGGCGACAGCGATTACGCCGTGCTGGTATGCCCTTATTTCCAGTACCCAAAATCGAGAAGCCAAATTTATGGACAGGCACTGAACGATAATGTTGCCCTTTTTTCATGGGAGTATTTGTCTGTCTTGCTTGAGAACAATGTTGTAGAAACGCATAATGCAAACATAGCCAATTTGTGGAATTTAAGTTTTCTTTTATCTGGAAATATTAACGTGCTTGATAAGAATAATTCTTTTTTAGACAGACAAGATGAGCTGCTTAGGACGTATCTAAAACTTGATCAAGAAAATTTCTCTGGCTATTTTAGCAGGTACAAAGCAAGTATTATTACACGAGGGGAAGACGAAATAAAGTATTGGGAGGTCAAAGCAAACGAGATAAAATTGTATTCCAGAGAACGCGCAATCAAAGAATTATTGGAATCGCTAAAATTAAGCGAAAAAATTGTAACTATAAAGAAATACATAGATTCTCTCCGTGAAGAACAAGGCGAATAATCATGAGTTTCTTCAATACCATACATTTTGGAGATTCCAGGGAACTAATAAAAAAAATTGACGATAATTGTATTGATTTGATTGTCAGCGACATTCCTTATGGCATAGGCGCGGACGACTGGGACGTGCTGCACGACAATACAAACAGCGCGTTTCTTGGCACAAGCCCGGCTCAAGAGAAAGCGGGCGCGGTGTTCAAAAAACGGGGCAAGCCCTTGAACGGCTGGTCAGAAGCTGACAGGCTTATTCCCAAGCAGTATTACGAATGGGCCAGATCATGGTCCGGAGAATGGTTCCGCGTTCTGAAGCCTGGCGCAAACGCTTTTGTGTTTGCCGGCAGGCGCCTTGCGCATAGATGCGTCTGTGCTTTTGAGGATTCCGGCTTCACCTATAGGGACATGCTTGGGTGGGAGAAAGAACGCGCCGCGCATAGGGCGCAAAGAATTAGCGTGGTTTTTGAAAAAAGGAATGATGTTTCGTCGGCAAAGAAATGGGAAGGGTGGAAGATAGGGAACCTGCGCCCGGTTTTTGAGCCTATACTGTGGTTTGCAAAACCCTACAAAATAGGTGGAACCATCGCCGATAACGTATTGTCGCATGGCCTTGGGGCTTTTAATGAAGCCGCGCTAAAAAAATATGGTCAGCAATCGGATAATATTTTTCGCATTCAATCCCAGCGATCGGATATTGGGCTACATCCAACGCAAAAGCCCCTAAAGCTTATGGAGCTGCTAATTGACTTGACGACAATTGAAGGCCAGATCGTGTGCGATCCTTTTTGCGGGAGTGGCACCACGCTCGTGGCTTCCCTTCGCCTCAACAGAAATTTTGTTGGCTTTGAGAAGGACGAGCAATACTATAACGCGGCATTGAGAAGGATAAAAAAGGAGCGGGAAGACGCGAAGAGTATGTTGCTGTAAATGTCCGCCCTCCGATGGACGCGGCGCTTCCCATAATCACGGCGATTTTCGCTTCCATGCGCGATTGTGCCACGCTCGGCGGCGAAGATCAAGGGCGGGCGCTACAGGCCCACGTAGCGCGAATAGGCGGCGCGCGCCTCCATCTCGCCGCCGGGCGCGCGAAGGATGGCGCGGCCGTCATGAAAAAGGCTTAGCTCTATGCCCTCGCCGGAAAAGCCCAGCATAAAAGGCCCGCGCTCGACCTTGCCCAGCGGAGCAAGGCGCTTTTCGTACTCGCCCAGATCGACTTGCGCCCTGCGCGCCGGGACGATCTGGTATTCGTCAAGGCCGCAGAGCGCGACGGCCTCGGTTTCCTCGCGCCGGCCTTCCAGCATGGGATACTCGCCGCGCGCGCAGACCGGGCAATCGGGGTCGGCGGCCAGGTCCACGACATCGAAGGCGCCGGCCCACAAGTCAAAGGATAAAACCCCGCGCAAGGGCTGCGTCGTACTGTCGGCACGACGCAAAGGCTGCGTCGTGCCGATGATGATCTTGATCGCCTCGGCCGCCTCGACCGAGGCCACGATTCCCGTCGCCATTCCCATCACGCCGGCGCTCGCGCAAGTCCTGTACGAGCCGGCCGGCGGAAGGCTTAGAACCAGGCAGCGAAGGCAGGGGCCGCGATCCGGCGGCACGACCATGCAGCTTCCCGTTGAGCCTATCGCGCCGCCGTAAATCCAGGGGATTTTCGCCTTGCGGCAGGCCTCGTTTAAAAGAAGGCGCAGTTCCATATTGTCCGAGCCGTCAATCGCCAGGTCGCAGCCCTCAAGCAGGGCAAGAACGTTCGACGAATCGACGTGCGCGACCACCGGCTCGATGGCTGCGCGGGAATTGACGCGCGAAAGGCGCTCGGCGGCGGCCTGCGCCTTGGGGACGCGCCGGAGCGCGTCGGCCTCGTCGTACAGCGCCTGCCGTTGGAGGTTGGAAAGCTCCACGCGATCCCTGTCGACCAGGCGCAGAAAGCCCACGCCGGCGCGGCACAGGCTTTCCGCCGCGACCGTCCCCAGCGCGCCGGCGCCAAAAATCACGACGCGCGCGGCGAGCAGCCTTTCCTGTCCCGCCTCCCCGATTTTTTCGAACGCGATTTGCCGGGAAAACCGTTCCCGCTCGTAGGCCCCAAGCGCTTCCATGCCCGGATCATCGCCCGCCGCCGCGCTTCTGTCAAGCCTTCGCGCGAATTCGCGAAAAAAAAGCGCGGGGAGCCAAGCAAAACGCGCTTTCGCGCCATGTATTATATGGAGGCAAAATGAACGAAACTATCGATCCCATTACCGAGGCGGCGCAAAGGCTTTTCGGCCTGTCGTATCTTTTTCCCTATCAGCGCCTTGTCGTCGCCAACATTCTCGAGGCCGCCGGAGCCGCAGGCTTCGCGCTGGACTGGGGCGACTGTCGTACGAATGATAACAAAGCGACGCTTCCGAAGGAGGCTCCTCCTTCGGAGGAGGAGGCGGATAGAGCGAGCCTGGGAAGGCAGACGGTGATCCTCCCCACCGGCGCGGGAAAGTCGCTTTGCTTTCAGCTGCCGGCGATGATTATGCAAGGAATCACCCTGGTCATTTATCCCATTCTGTCGCTTATGTCCGACCAGATGCGCAGGCTGGGGGAAAAGGGCCTTTCGCCGGCGCTGATTCGCGGCGGGCAGAGCG
>WRAL01000232.1 GCA_009780285.1 Treponema sp. | reverse complement strand
TTCGCTTTGGCCCTGTTCCCACGGCCGTGGGCGCCGGCGCCGGCACGGTCAGCGCGGTTTTCCGCTTCGAGCGCTGGATTCCCGGCGTTTTCGACATAGACATCTTCGTCCCGCGCGAAAGCCCGATTCCCTTCGAGGTGAATCTGCCCGGCTTCGCCGCCCACGGGGACACGGCCGGCAACTTCAGGGTTTCCATGGCCGACGGCGAGCTTGAACTCTGGGGGGATCTCTGGGCCAACAATGCGGAAATGAGCGTGGACGTCGATACCCTCGGGGATTCGCCTGAGGAGCCTTTTTCCGGCGCGACGACTCCCTTCATCTTGGATCTTACGATCACTTCGGGGGCCATCGTCGAATTCTTCTATCCCTCGGCGCGCTTTCCCATAGTCAGGGCCACGCCGGAGATGGGAACGCGCCTGGACATCACCGCCGATTCCCGCGCGCGCCAGTTCTCGATAGACAGCGACGTGCGCATAAGGCGGGGCGAGGTTTTCTACTTCCAGCGCAGCTTCTACATGCGATCCGGCGTCCTTACCTTCAGGGAGAACGAGCAGGGCTTCGCGCCGCTTCTGACCGCGCGCGCCGAGGTGCGCGACCGTTCGTCGGAAGGGCCGGTAACCCTTTCCATGATCGTGGACAACGCCCCGCTTACGACCTTTACGGCGCGCTTCGAGTCCTCGCCGCCGCTTTCGCAGGTGGAAATTTTCGATATTTTGGGGCAAACCATTACGGGAGGGACGCCTATCGCCTCCATCGAGGACAGGGACATGGCGCGCGCCCTTGCCCTGGCCAGCACGGATTTTCTGGCGCAGTTCTTCGTGGTGCGGGCCATAGAGCAGCAGGTGAGGAACATCACCGGGCTGGACATGTTCAGCGTAAGGACGCAGGCGCTGCAGAACGCCATTTTCCTGGCCACCGGCTTCATTCAGCCGCAGGTTGACACAAACCGTTGGTTAGGTAATTATTTCGATAACACGACCATTTTTGGGGGCAAGTACATAGGGCAGAGCATGTTCGTGCAGGGGATGCTTTCCATGCGCAGCGACGCGGAGGGCGGGCTTATCCTGCAGCCGGATTTGGGCATTGAGTTTCAGGGGCCTTCGGTAACCCTGATCAATACCTACGACATGCGAATACGCTGGGACTTTGTCCCCACTTCGCTTCAGAACTGGTTCGTGGACGACAATTCCATCACGCTGACCTTCAGCAGGTTGTTTTAGGAGTTTTGATGCGCTTTGATTTAACTCGCGCGGTTTTTCTTGCCTGCGCGGTCGCGCTTGCGACCGCGGCCGCTTTCGCCCAGGAAGGGGAGGGATCGCTCTTGGGCGACGAACCGGCGCTTTCCCAAGCGGAGCCTTCCCAGCCGGCGGAGGCGTCGGAGGACTGGTACCTTGGAAGGCCGATCAGGGAGATCGCCTTTTCCGGCCTTAGCAACGTCAGGCTCGCCGACCTCGAAGGGATCACCCGTCCCTTCATAGGGCGGGTTTTCGACTACGGGCTTTTCTGGGAGATACAGGGCGCGCTGTGGGCGCTGGACTTTTTCGAGATGATAACCCCCGTCGCCGAGCGCGGAGGGCCGGCCGGCGACGAGGTGATCCTGCGCTTCGCCGTGACCGAGCGCCCCGTCATCAGCAGGATCGTTTTTACCGGAAACTCGGCGATCAGGCGGAGCGTTCTTCTGGACACCATTTCGACGAACGCGCGGGACATGGCGAACCCGGCGCGCATACGCCTTGACGAGGCGGCCATAGTCAGCCGGTATCTGGAGCGCGGCTATCCGGACGTGCGGGTTACCTCCGAAGTGCAGTTAGTCGGCAACAACAACGTCCTTACCTTCAGCATAGTCGAGGGCGAGATGATCTCGATCCAGGAGATCGTTTTCGAGGGCAATTCGGCCTTTTCCGAGCGCACCCTGCGCAGGCAGCTTTCCCTGCGGCCCAGGGGCCTTTTTAACAGCGGCGCCTTCCACGAGGCCGGGCTTTTGGCGGACATCGCCGCGCTGACCATGTTCTATCGCGAGCGCGGCTATATCGACGCCGAGGTCGTGGACGTGGCGCGCGACCTTCAAAGGGACGACAGGGGAAGCAACAACCTTACGCTTACCTTCAATATTAGCGAGGGGCAGCAGCACACCTTCGGCGGGATCGCCTTCGAGGGCAACCATATTTTCACCGACGCCCAGCTTCATGCGCAGGTGCGATCGAGGCAGGGCGAGATCGTCAACGCGGCGAGGGTGATGGCCGATCTTGAGCGGATCGCGGACATGTACTTCGAGCACGGCTACATTTTCAACCTGATAAGCCCGCAGGAAAGAAGGGATCCGACGAACAACGTGGTCTATTATCACGTTTCCATCGTGGAGCGGGGCAGGGCGCACATAGAAAGCATTTCCGTGATCGGCAACACGAGAACCAGGACCGACGTGATCCTCCGCGAGATTCCCCTTGTTCCGGGCGACGTCTTTTCAAGGACGCGGGTGCTTGAGGGATGGCACAACCTCATGAACCTTAGGTACTTCTCGATGGTGATACCGGAAACCCCTCCCGGCAGCGCCGACGGCCTTATGGATCTGGTCTTCGTCGTGGAGGAGCAGCAGACGACGGAGCTTCAGCTCGGCGTCACGATCGCCGGCACCGCGGATCCGAACGCCTTCCCAATTTCCGTCATGGCCTCGCTCAACGACATTAACTTTCTGGGATCGGGCAACCAGTTCGGCTTTAGCGTGACGGCCTCGCCGGACACGGCTCGCGGATCGGTCATGTACAACCGGCGGTGGCTTTTCGGCCTTCCGCTTACCGGCGGCTTTGATTTTAGCGTGGATTGGTCAAGGCGGAACACCGCGATGAACAACAGCGCCCCGTTTTTTAACGGGGACGAGCCCTGGGCCTTCCCGGACGGCTTTGTCTCGCGCGAGGAATATATCGCGGCGAACAGGATTCCTCCCAATGAATTTATGATGCGCTTTCAGCAGCTTAGCCTTTCCCTTGGATTTTCCACGAGCTACCGCTGGATGACCCCGGCCGGGATTTTGTCCGTGGGCGGGGGGGTAAGGGGAGGCATGATCCGCGTGATGTACGACGACACGATTTACCGCCCCTTCGATCCGGCGCTGCGCGAGGGCAACAATACCTGGACGCCGATAACCTCCGTCTGGACCTCGCTTTCGCTGGACACCAGGGATCTGTTTTTCGACCCGACGCGCGGCTACTTCGCCTCGACGCGCATGGCCCTTAACGGCATCCTGGGAAACGAGCGCGAGCACTACATGCGCAGCGACTCGAACGCGCAGTTTTTCCACACCCTTTTCGACATCCCGGTAAGCGACAGCTGGAATTTCCGCATGACGCTGGGCCTGTACGCGGGGCTTTCGTTTGTTTTCCCGCAGCCCGGCAGGGACCTGTCCGTGGAGGAGGCCAACAAGCTGGCCATCGACGGCATGTTCGTGGCCAGGGGCTGGGGATCGGAGTTCCGCAACAAGGGCCTTCTTCTGTGGAACAACTGGGCGGAGCTGCGCATGCCCATCGTTCCGAGGGTTTTGGCCTGGGACTTTTTCCTCGACGCGGCCGGCGTGGAGACGGAGGAGGGCCTGTACTTTTCGTCGGGCAACTTCGGCATCGAAAACATGCGCTTCAGCCTGGGCGGCGG
>WRAL01000231.1 GCA_009780285.1 Treponema sp. | reverse complement strand
GGCCCGAAGTTTTGAGCGGGCTTTAGCCCGCCCAAAACTTCGGGGCTACTTCGCTCCGCGCAGTAGCCCGTACCTTTCGATAAAGGCCAACACGCGATGCAGGCTTTGATCCGGCGGAACCCACAGGTCCGGCATGAAGCCCACGCCCTCGAACTGCGAAAAATCCGGGCGCAGGTGCAATTGGATGCCGAAGATCACGGCTATGCCGCTATGCGGAAGGACGTTCCTGACAACGCCGCCCGTAACAAGCGCGCCTTTCGTGTTCGTTCCCACGAAAATGACGTTTTCAAGCTCGCGCAGATGGCCGACGATAAGATCCCCTGCTGAACCTATGTTATTGTCGGTAAGCGCGATGATAAGGCTTTCGTTGGGGAGCGCCGGCGCGGACACAAAGGGCTCTAGGCCGGTGGTCCACCTAGGGCCGCTTCCTAGCCCGTTGGACATGGACCGAAAGTTGAACACGCCAAAGGCTCTTCCTAACGACCAATTTCCCGTAAGCGCCCCAATCCAGAAAAGCATTGGATTGGGCAGGCCCCCGCCATTCCCGCGCAAATCAAGCAGGACCACCGGCGCGCCGCGCAGAGATGCGCCGGATTCGCGGAATATTTTTGTGGCGTCGCTGGTAGCATACGGGTAACTCAGCGTTCTGTTTACTACGACAGGAACGCCGTTTGTCTCGTATTGGTGAAAGAGCGTGGTCGGCCAGTCAAAACTAGGCAAGGGCCAAAGCCTTAGGGCAAGCGTAAGGAGATCGCCTGTCGCAAGGGATTCAAGGGTAACGGACAGGGCTTGGATGCCCAATTGATTCCAGTCCGCGAAATGCCCGAAGGCGTAGGCCGCCTCGCCCTCGCGCGTGAGCGTGGGAAGAACGCCCTCCACCTTTTGCCCGCCAAGCGCGGCCTCTACTAGCCTGTATTCGTCGCCGTCAATCTTGGTACTGTATCCGTCGCTCCCCTTGCGCAGGACAAATTCCTCGCTCATCAGGGCGCGGCGCCGGGGAGCGCCCAGCGTTACGTCGTGAAGCTGAAAATGGTTGTCGGCTATGGCGGGCCAAAGGCCCGGGACGAGTATGTCGTTCAGAAAGGAAAGGCCGGCAAGCGGGCTTTCCATCTCGGCCAGGCGCTCCAGCATGGAATCGCGAATGGGCAGGAACACGTCGTCGCCCCCGAAATACTGATAGCCCGCGTAAGCGTATTTCATCAGATCGAAAAGAAAGCGCAGGTCCTCGGAGGCTTCCTCGCGCGAGATGCTTCGCGCCGGATCATTATCCGGGAAAATTTCGCGAATGCCCTCGTTCGGGGCAAGGATCGCGCGCCGCCTTTCCCTTGACACGCGTACGTCCTCTTCGTGCGTCAGGCCCTGAGTCAGGAAAGCGTCGGCGCGCTCGCGAAAGTCCTCGGGAAAGGGAGGCAGGGCAATGGCGCGGTTCGCTTCGATTATTTCGAGCAGGTGCGCCGGGATGCCAGCCGGAGGATCGGGGCGCTGGCAGGCGGCGAGGAGCAAAGCGAGGAAGGCTGCGGCGATTTGGGGCATAAGTCTCACGGCTTGTCTCCTGCCAGGTTTTTAATTGAAGCCGGCCAAGCCGGAATTAGGGCTTGGCCGGCTATGCCGAGCGGCACGACCGGTTTTCGCCGCGCGACTGGACCCAGTCACCTACGGATTAGGAGGGGTCCATGGCTTCAAAAGACCTGGGTATGGCTTGGGATATTCCCATTCGGCGCTGCCGCCGCCGTCGTCAAT
Organism: Treponema sp.; assembly: GCA_009780285.1. GTDB lineage: Bacteria > Spirochaetota > Spirochaetia > Treponematales > Breznakiellaceae > WQXQ01. The sequence continues at coordinate 1,945 of WRAL01000231.1, read as the reverse complement.
AGTCTGCTCGAAGGAGAGCCCTGGGCCACCTCCGTTCACCATCACCATCTCGTCCTTGCCGATTTCCGAAAACCCAACCGCGTTCATGACTTCGTTTGATTTCATGACATTCTCCTTCCCCAGCCCTGCGAAAAGCCTACTCCTTTGGCCGCATGGCCGAGCGCTTAGACTAGCCATCCCATGCAGGATGACAACTAAATTCTGCCGCGCCCGGATTGTATTGTCAAGCGCGAACGAAGCGGCTTTCGTGCGGGCAAAAACATTGGCGGTCTGAAGTTTTGGACGGGCTTTAGCCCGAGGGCTTCCCGAGGGCTTCCCGAGGGCTTCCCGAGGGCTTTGGCCCGCCTCCAAACTCCGAGGCCAAAGCGCCAAAGGCGCTTTGCCCCCGCTCGCCTGTCTTTTGGGCGGCGATCCTGTAAGTTACGCGACCCGCGCGATTTTTTTTCGGTTTCCCCCCCGTTCCTGCGAAAAGCGCGCTATAATGGGCGAAGGAGGACTCAACGTGATCCAAGATTTGCTTAGCGCCCAAAAGGGCGCGTTCAAGGACTACACCGAGCTGCGCGCTCAGGTGAATTCCACTCAGCAGGTGGTGCTTCTCGCCGGAAACATGGTCGCCAACGCTCAAAGCGAGACGGGCGGCGTTTCGGCCAGGGTTTACCGAGGGGGCACCTACGGTTTCGCGTCCAACGCGGAATATTCTCAGAACAGCGTGCAGGGCGTGCTGAAGGCCGCGACGGAAAACGCCGCGACGATGGACAAGAACGTCAAAAAAGGGCTGCCCCCGTTCCCGGCGGCGACTCCGGGGCGAATCGAGCTGGGCTCCGGCGCCAAGGGCCAGAAGCCCAAGGGCGCGGTGGCGCAGAACATCCTTATCGACTACGTCAAGGCGCTGGACGCGCTGATCGTCGGGAAGTACAAGGACCTGACCAGCCGCACGGTCATTGCGAACTGCCTCAGCATGGAAAAAATGCTGACCGTCAGCGACGGCGCCGACGGGCACCACTTTTCGCCCAGGAGCCTCGTCATGGTGATGATGACGGCGCTCACCCCGGAAGGGACGCCGGTCGAGCTGTTCAAGCCTTTCGGCGGCTTCGGGCGCTTCGACGAGATCCCGGCGCTGAAGGATCCGGCGCTTCTCGCGGCGGATCTCGACACGCTCCACGAGCAGCTTATGGCGCTGCGCGAGGGCGTTCACGCGCAGGCAGGCACGCGCAAGTGCGTCCTTCACCCGGACCTGGGCGGGATGCTCGTGCACGAGGCCGTCGGGCACACGGTCGAGGCCGACCTGGTGCGCAGCGGATCGGTGGCGGCGCACAACATGAACAAGCGCGTGGGAAGCGACCTGGTGAACATGGTGGACTTCGCGCACACGGCTCTGGGCCAGCCGGTTCCCATGCCGGTTTACCTGGACGACGAGGGCGTGATCGCCGAGGACGTGAACCTTATCGAAAACGGCATCCTCAAGAGCTACATGCACTCGCGCGAAAGCGCGCAGCACTTCGGCGTGGAGCCGCAGGGCAACGCGCGGGCCTTCGCCTTTTCCGACGAGCCTTTGATCCGCATGCGCAACACGGCGATCCTCCCCGGAAAGGACAAGCTGGAAGACATGATCGCCAGCGTGGACGACGGCTATTACCTCGTCAAGACCGGCAACGGCCAGGCGGACGCCACGGGCGAGTTCATGTTCTCCGTGACCCTGGGCTACGAGATCAAGGGCGGGAAGATAGGCAAGGCGATACGCGAGACGACGATGTCCGGCGTGGCCTTCGAGATGCTGAAGACCATCGACATGGTCTCGGACGACATGAACTGGACTTGCGCCGGCATGTGCGGCAAGAAGCAGCCGATGCCGGTGGGCATGGGCGGCCCGGCCGTGCGCTGCGACATGAACATAGGAGGAAGGTAAATGAAGGATATTGCCTCATACGCGCTTGAGGAGATGGTC
>WRAL01000230.1 GCA_009780285.1 Treponema sp. | reverse complement strand
CTCTTTCTCCCTCCTGGCCCTCGGCTTCCACCGCAAGCGCTTCAGCGCTTTCTTTCAGCAAATCCATGCGGCGCGTCTTTACATAAATGTCTTCGCCGGCCAATAGCTCCCTAAGCGAATTGAACCATGTATTAAGCGATCCCATTTCCCCGTATTTTTCCCGCGCCGGGATCAAGGTTTCAATTTGCTGTCTGGCGGTTACGACGGCTTGATGCGCTGCGTTAAGTTCCCCAAATTCATTGACCAGATCGTCGGCGGCCTGGAAGGTTTCAGGCTCGTCAAGCATAAATTCCCTTAGAAATATATTGAGATCTCCCAGGTTTTTCGCGGATTGAGTTTTGTGCAATAGCTTTAGCGCCAATTCGCCTTCGATGCCAAGCAATCGACAAAAATGCTCTCGATATGGGGGAAATTCATCGCGGCTAAAAATATTTGGAAATGATTGTTTTAGTTTTCGCATATCAAAGTTTGACTGCCCAAAGTCTTCCAGCTCGCGCAAATTAAAGTTCCTGTCGAACACCATGTAATGCCGTTTGACATCTTGACTTCCGCTGGCGCTGCCGCGAAGCGAAAAAATCTGCGCGAGGGTTACGACCTGTCCGCCCGAATTTTTATAGGACAACGCAAGCGCAGACCATGTCGTTCCGGTTCTTAGGTAACGCTTGACGTAATCGCCTGATTCCCCGTCCATTTGTTCCGCCCATGCGCCGCGTATATAGCTTACAAGATTGCGATCCCGTCCGCCGCGATCCGTTTCTCGGGCGGCGGCGTTGAAATTAACGGATCGAGGCGGGACAAGAAGCGCTGAAAGAGCGTCAAGAAGCGTCGTCCTTCCAGTGCCGGATCTTCCGACGATCAAAAAACCTTTTTCGGAAATAGGAATGTCGTGCAAAGCTGAAAACGTTCCCCAATTGAACACCTGAAGCCGGCTCATGCGGTATTGATCTTTTGCAAACAATGAACCCTGAAATTGATCCATTACGATTCGTCTCCTTTGTCCGCATAAAAGCCTTCCTCGAATGTGGATTCGACATGCGCCATGCGACGATACAGTTCCGCAAGCTCGCTTATTTCTTCCGCCGAAAATAACAGTTTCAGCGCAGGCGACACTTCAAAGCGATCGTTTGAGGCATGAATCTTGCGCAATATGCTTCGATCTTTTATCTTTTCAATCGATGCTAGAATCTTTTTTTCAAACCCGGCCTTGTCGGTATTTTCCGCGCGCTCGTACAGAGCAAGGTTTTCCATGATCTCCTCTTTTGACACGACGGCGCGCTCTCCTCTCGCTTCCGCCTGCGCCAATTGCCGACGAAGGAAAAGAAGCAAAACCGAATCGATAAAGGTAAGAGTATAGCGGCGCAAAAGCTGCGGCGCCTCAATTTCCCCCGTGTCGGCCTGGCGCGTAAAAGCGATTTGCATGTTTTGATCGATAACAAGATCCAGGAACAGGTCTCCAAGCCGGCGGCGAATAATATTTTCGTCGCGCAAAAGCGCGATCCAGAGCTTTGTGTGCCGCCTGCCGTCCAACGACGGGCCTGAAAGCAACTGCGCAAGCGCTCGCCTGGTGTCCAGAGGCAATTCGCCCATGTCGCCATAAAAAAGATGGTTCGTCGCGTCGCCAGTGGAAGGGATATTTTCTTCAGGGTCATTTTCAGGCAAGCTCATCCAATCGCTCCCGTATAAAAAATATTTTCGCTATTCGCGCGCGGCGCGTAAGGCCATCTCCACCGATCCATGAAATCGCCTCCTCGCAATTCGCTCTTTCCCCGTGGCGGCTGCCAAGCGCAACCAATCCAATGACGCTTCCAAGCCCTTGGTTCGCAGGGTATCGCTGGAGCACCTCTCCTATCGAAGCCTGCGCGACGGCTTCAAGCATTTCCCGAATGCTAGCCTTTAGCGTACGAAAATCGATTTCAGACTGCGCGACAAGGTTTCCAAGGGATTGAAGATCGATGGACGACGCGCTTCCTGCCAGCATTTCCCCAGGCGGCGCCCGCAAGGACGGATCGTACAACTTGAGTTGTGAAAGCGAGCGTATGCGGCTGCTGGTAAGCTGAATAGAGCATTGAAGCGTTTCCGTTACATTGACAGTATCTTTTAACGTCAATGCCAGGCGTTGGGAGTCGTTCAAAAGCTGATTGAGGCGTCGTTGTTCGAGGTACTCGCGGCTTTGAACAAAATGCCTTAGGCTGCGCGCGAATACGCGCAGGATTTCGTGAACCTCGCCGCCCTGATCGAGAAGGCTGTGTTCCATCTGCGAAAGGAAGCTGTAATCCGATGGATCAAGCCGGGACACGAAGGCACGGGATCTTACGCTGTCCAAAGCCTGCTCAAGCGTGGCCGCCTGATCCGGGTCGGTAAGCATGCGCCAGAAGGCATTGAACGTTCTGCCGGCCTCGCTGTCGGAAATCGCGTCTATTCCTCCGAACGTTGACGCGAGAACCTCTCCCCTGTTGCCTTCATTGTCAATAAGTTTTTCCCTCAATTCATAATTCAATTGCTCGAACTGATCGCGCACTCGGCGAAAATCCCCTGAAAGATCGTCGGCAAGGGAAATTATTTCCCGTATTCGTTCCAGGGCGCTGGCTTCGCTAAGCACGCGCATCCTGCCTTTTTCGATGGCGTCGATTTCCCTGTCGATTCTTTCCCGCTCGGCGACAAGCATTTCAAGGCGGCTTGCCTTGTCCTCGTCGGTATCCTCGGCCAGCTTCACCAGCGCTTGTATCACTAAGGCCAGCCGGCTTTCCGTGGCCGCCGAGTGCGGGCGGTTCACGCTGGACACGAACCGGATCGCCTCCGTCGCCGCGACGGAAAGCTCGTACTCTTCTTCCTGGGCGCCCGGGGGAAAGCGCCTTGCGAGAAATCCTTCGGCCAGCCAATTGGAGATGTAAACTTGCGCGCTTTGCGGAAGATCCTCGCCTTGCGAGCGGAGCGCCTCAAGCTCGCGCGCTATGCGCTCGCGCATGATCGACGCAGGAAGGCTGCGTTCGTTCTCGTACAGGCTTGATTGCAGGATGCCGATAACCGCAGGCCCATTGCCGGCTGCCAAAAGGCGCCACAGCGGCTGCTCCCTCATGCGGCGGTAGGTCGCCACCATTTTGGCAGTTTTCGTCGCATTCATTTTTGACAAGCGCCGCCACGCCCCCGCTTTCCCCGCATGGCTAACATTAGCCTACTTTGAGCGAGATGGCAATATGGCTTTCGATGGAAAGCTAGTGTTCCGGAATATTCGGTTTGCTAAATCGAAACGTTCGGTAATTCCTTGCCAGGTAAGGAATTACCTAAGCATGCATACCGTCATTTGAATATTCCGGAACACTGGCGGCTTTCACGGCCATTTCTGCGGCCACGGAGACAAGGTTCTTGCTTCCGTCTACGCGCTGTGTTTAAGGTGCCAGGCACGGAGCTTCAGTGCCTGACACCGTGGGCCAGTGTCAGGCACTTTTTAAAGCCTTATAGCACTCGCAGAATCTCGTCATGGATTGCCCGCAACACTTCGCCGTGGCGCGCCTCGTCGGAACTGACCGCCACGACCGCCTCTTTCCACGGCGCGACGACGATGAACTGGCCGTTTTTGCCGTCCGCGCGGTATGCGCCGCCGGGGCTTGGCCAAAAGCCGAGGCCGTAGCCCAGCGCGACGGAGGCGTCGCTGCGGCGCGTCGCGATCTGCGGCCTGGTGGCGTGGTCGATCCAGCGGCTGG
>WRAL01000229.1 GCA_009780285.1 Treponema sp. | reverse complement strand
GCTGGCCATCGCCATGGCGCTGGAAGGCGGCGCCGGGGTGATTCACCGCAACCTTAAGCCCAAGGAACAGGCGCGGCAGGTCGCCTCGGTCAAGCGCAACCTTAACTGGATCATCGATTCGCCTGTAACCGCGCGCGAGGACGTGAGCGTCAGGGAGGTTCGCTCCCTGATCGAGCGGTTCGGCGTGTCCGGAATGCCGGTCGTGGACGAAGGCGGCGTTCTTAAAGGCATCATAACCAGCCGCGACCTGCGCTTTTGCGTCGACGATTCCCTTCCGGTGGTCGAGGTGATGACGGCGAACCTCGTCGTCGCGCGCGGCGAGCCTTCGCTCGCGCAGGCCATGGAACAGTTTCAGAAACATAAAATAGAAAAACTTCCGATGGTTGACGATTCCGGCCGGCTCGTCGGGCTAATTACCGTTAAGGATATTAAAAAACACAAAAGCAATCCCCGCGCCGCAATCGACAAGTCCGGCCGGCTGATAGTCGGCGCGGCCGTTTCCCCGCAGGACTACGCCGAGCGCATGCCGCTTTTGAAAGAGGCGCGCGTTGATTTCGTCGTGCTGGACACGGCGCACGGCGATTCCAAAAACGTGATGGACGCGATCGCCGGCATAAAAAAAGAGTTTGGCGTTCCGGTTATTGGCGGAAACGTCGCGACAAGGGAAGGCGCTCGCCGGCTTGTGGATTCCGGCGCGGACGCGGTGAAGGTGGGAATAGGGCCGGGATCGATCTGCACCACGCGCGTGGTGGCCGGAATCGGGGTGCCGCAGTTTACCGCCGTTTTCGATTGCGCGGAAGAGGCGGCGAAATCCGGGATTCCGGTGATCGCCGACGGCGGGATAAAATTTTCAGGCGACATAACGAAGGCTATTGGCGCAGGCGCGAGCGTCGTCATGATCGGCAACCTTTTCGCCGGCCTAAAGGAAGCGCCGGGACGCGAGATATTTTATGACGGCAGAATTTTCAAGGAATACAGGGGAATGGGCAGCGTGGGCGCCATCGCGCAGGGCTCGGGCGATCGCTATCAAATAGCCAAGGACGAGGAGCCGGTGCCTGAGGGGATCGAGGGCCGGGTTCCGTTTAAGGGAGACCTAAGCCCCTACCTGCGGCAGCTTGTTTCCGGCCTGCGAAAGGGCATGGGATACTGCGGCTGCAAGGATATCGAGGAACTTAAGTCCTATCAAAAGTTCGTCAAGATTTCTTCGGCGGGCCTGCGCGAAAGCCATGTTCACGACGTTACTATAACTCATGAAGCGCCAAACTATTCACGCAACTAAAAAAAACCTTGACGCATGGTACGGCGCGTTCAGCGCGTCGCAGGCGGAGATCGACGATTTTATCGCCAAGGATCCGGTTCAGTTTCCGCTTAGGTACAAAAAACGCGCCGACGTGGAAATCGCCGCCTTTATCGCCGCGACCATTGCCTGGGGCCGGCGCGATATTATTATTCGTTCGGCGCAAAGAATCTTCGCGTTGATGCAAGACGGGCCTTCGGCCTACGTAATGGCCGGCGATTATCGCGCTTTGAGCGACAAAGGCGCGGCGGGCGATAAAAGCCTTCACCGTACTTTTTTTGAAAGCGATCTTAAATATTTTTGCAAGGGCTTTAAGGCCTGCTATGAAAAATACGGCAGCCTTGAAAAGCTGTTCGCGCGCGCCTGTTCCGACGGCGATATTTGGCAGGGAATAAGTTTGTTTCGCGCCGAAATGGCCACCGGCAACGACGGCGCGTGTTCCAGGCATATCGCCAACCCGGAAGCGGGATCGGCCTGCAAAAGAATCAACCTTGCGCTTCGCTGGCTTGCGCGGCCGGGGCCTGTGGACCTGGGCCTTTGGAAAAAAATGCCGCTGTCCGCGCTCCACATTCCGCTGGACGTGCATGTGGCGCGCAACGCGCGCGCGCTTGGCCTGTTGGAGCGCAAGTCAAACGACAAAAAGGCCGTTATCGAGCTGACGGAAAAATTGAGGATATTTTGCCCGGAGGATCCGGTAAAATACGACTTTGCGCTTTTTTATAACGCGTCTTCGATGCAAGAGCTTGAATAGGAGGAATTATGTCAAACTTTGACGCTGATCTGTTGATCGTCGGCGCGGGGCCGGCCGGAATCGTGGCGGCGCAATACGGCGCGCGGGCCAACCTTAAAACCATTGTGGTCGAGCAATTTGGGCCGGGCGGAGAGGCCGCGCGCATAGACATGCTTGAAAATTATCCCGGCAACGTGGATCTGCGCGATGCAAGCGGCGCCGCGATCGTCAAGGCCAGAAGCGGCTTTGATCTAATGCAGGACATGCATGGGCAGGCTCGGGATTTCGGCGCCTCTTTCGTCGATGCCGATGTCGTCGAGCTAAAAAAGGAAGGCGATATTTTTAGCGCCGTTCTTGGCGACGGAAAAGCGCTGAAGGCGCGGACCGTGATTTTGGCGACAGGCGCCGAGCATCGGCTTCTGGGCGTTCCCGGTGAGGAAAAATTTTCCGGCCGAGGCGTCTCCTACTGCGCAACTTGCGATGGCTCTTTTTTCAAGGGGAAAAAGATTTTTGTTGTCGGCGGAGGTGACGCGGCCTGCGATGGCGCCTATTACCTTTCGCGCCTTAGCCCGCAGGTAAGCCTTGTTCACAGGCGCGACGCCTTCCGCGCGCAGGCGGCGCTTGCGCAGCGCGTGATGGATCACCCCGGCATCGATGTGCGCCTTAACGCCGTGATAACGGAAATCAAAGGGGATCGCAAGCTGGAATCCGTGGTTCTCAAGCAGGAAGGAAAGACTAGCGAGGAAAGCGCCGACGCCGTTTTTATTTTTGCCGGAATGATTCCGCGCTCGGCGCTTGTTTCCCAAGGAAGCCTGCGCGCCGAGCTTGACGGCGAAGGCTACGTGATCACCGATCAAAAAATGGCCAGCTCGATTCCCGGCCTTTTTGTAGCCGGCGACGTTCGCTCCGGCGCGTTCAGGCAGGTCGTCGTGGCGGCGGGGGAAGGCGCCGTCGCGGCGCATGGCGCCGCCGATTATGTCGGGATGCAGGGTGTTTAGCCGCGCGATTTGGCATGGAAAAAACTGGCGAAAAATGAAAGGCCGGGAGGCTCAGGCGGTCGAGGCCCTGCTTCGCGCCGCCGAGCCTTTTTGCATGTACGCTTGCCAAAGGTTTAAGAGGCGCGCCGAAAACAAGTGCGACGCATGGACTTTGGCGGGGGAAGCGGGCGAATTGTCCGCCGTGCTTTTTCAGGCGATGAAGGGACTTTCGATTACCTGCGCCGGCTCTTTGCCGGAATTGCCCGTTCCGGGCTTTTTGCTAAATCCTTTTCGCAAGGCGAGCATCTATTCGCTACAGGGAAAAAAAGATTTTGTCGAAAGCTTTGAACATGCAATGGAAAAGTCCGGCCGACGCGCCACCGAAAAAGTCGATTTTTACATTATGAGCCGTAAAAAAGATCCGGGGGATTTTTCCCGCGCCGGCCCCCAAGGGCTTTTGCTGCGCGCGCCAAGCGTCGAGGACGAGGACGACTTTGTCGCGCTGCAAGCCGCCTACGAAAGGGAAGAGGTTGTAAGCGAGGGGATGAGCTTAAACGCCGCAGCCTGCCGATCTCGCGCGCAGCGCATACTTGCCGTCGAGGGGGTCATGGTGGCGGAGTTGGACGGGCGCCTTATAGGGAAAATCAACACGAACGCTTTTGCCTTTACGCGCTGCCAGATCGGCGGCGTATACGTTCTGCCGGAATATCGC
>WRAL01000228.1 GCA_009780285.1 Treponema sp. | reverse complement strand
TTTAAGTCAAGGCCGATGGCCGCATCGCCCCTTTTCCGGGACTTCGTCGCCGCGGCGGCCGACTTCGCCTCGCGCGGGGGCGCCTCTGGCTAGGCGGCCTTTTTCCCGGCAGGCGCGCCTTGCCCTCGCGATCGCTGCCGTGGCGTTAGCGCCCGCGCTCGCCTCATGCTCCTTCGATTACGGCGACCGATCCGGCGATGGGCAGACCTTGCCGGATCTTGTGATGGAGGACGTGGAATACGTTCGGGTGCGCGCCAGGGAGATTCAGGCGCGAGTCGTGGCGAGCCGCGCCGCGCGCTTCGAAAATCAGCGGCGGATGGAGCTTTCGGATTTTTCCTTCGAGCAGTTCGAGGGCGGCAGGGTAAGCGCCTTCGGGGCCGCCGGCGCGGCGACGGTCGAGCTTGACACCATGAACGTGGTTATGGCCGGCGGGGTGCGCCTGGAGGTGGTCGAGGAGGAAATCGCGATAGAAACCTCCGCGCTAAGGTGGCGGGACGAGCAAAGGATGCTTTCCGGCGAGCCGCAGGAGGAAGTGCGCATTTTCGGGGAAAGCGGCACGGACATTGTCGGAGTGGGGTTCAGCGCCGACGCGCGCCGACGCGAGTGGGAATTCCAGGGCGCGGTGGCCGGCTCCTACGCGGAAAACGAGGACGAGGGAGGCGAGGAATGAGGGCGCCGGTTTTTTTCGCCGCGGCCTTCGCCTTTTGCGCCCTCGGCGCGACGGCCGGCGTGGCCACGGCGCAGGATACCTTCACCTTTCGCGCGGACAGAATGTCCGGGACTCGCGCGCTGGGCGCCGAGGTTACCGTTCTTGCCGGCAACGCCGAGGTCTCAACCGGAAGCATCCGCCTAAACGCGAATCGCATCGAAATTTCAGGCGACAACAACCGCTTCATAGACGCGATAGGGGACGTTCGCGGCGACGACGAGGGGCGCGGGATCACCTTTCGCGCCGACCGAGTGCGCTACGATCGCGAGCTTGGCATCGCGCGGCTGGAAGGCTCCGCCGCGCTGGAGGACAGGGAGAACGAAGTAGTGGTTATGGGCCAGTTTATCGAGTTCGACGAGGAAAGCGACATAGTGGTGATTCAGATCGCCGCGCGGATTTTTCAGGAGGACACGATCACCCGATCCGAGCACGCCGTGTTCAGGCGCGAGGAAAGAATCCTTGACCTTTCCGGCTTTCCCGTGGTTTTTCGGGGCGACGACGAATTCCGCGCGGACCGGATCCGCGTGGACCTTGACACCAACGACGTGACGATGGAAGGCTCCGTCGCCGGGACGATAAGGAATTAGCGTGGAGGGCCTTCACACCCTGGGCGTGTCGGATGTGCGTAAGCGCTTCGGCAAAAAGGAAGTCGTGCGCGGCGTGAGCTTCGCCATGCGCAACGGCGAGATCGCCGGCCTTTTGGGGCCGAACGGCGCCGGCAAGACGACTATCTTCTATATAATAGTCGGTTTTCACGAGCCAAGCTCCGGCCGCGTCGAGATGAACGGCATCGACATTACCGGCCTTCCCATGTACCGCCGCGCGCGCATGGGCGTGGCCTACCTGCCCCAGGAGCCGTCGATTTTCCGCAAGCTGAGCGTCGAAAAAAATATCTGGGCCATTTTGGAAAGCCGGCGCGACATTACCCGCATCGAAAAAGAGGAGCGCCTGGAAAAGCTGATCGATGATTTCGGCATAGGGCGCATTCGCTCCCAGCAGGGCTACACCCTTTCCGGCGGGGAGCGCAGGCGCACGGAAATCGCGCGAGCGCTTGCCACCGAGCCAAAGTTCCTTCTTCTTGACGAGCCTTTCGCCGGCATCGATCCAATCGCCGTCTACGAGATCAAGCAGGTGATTCGCGGCCTTGCCAGCCAGGGCATAGGAGTGCTGATCACCGACCACAACGTGCGCGACACGCTGGAAATTACCACCGAGGCCTTTATCATCGCCGACGGCACGATAGTGGCGCGCGGCGGCCGCGACGAAATCCTCGAGAACGAGATGGTGCGCGAGGTCTACCTCGGATCCGAATTCCGCATGTAGGTCGCGTGTCCGCCTGCCGGCGTGATTGATCCTTGGCCCTGGGTCCGGCCGAGGTTGACATTTGCGAAAACTTGCGCTTTAATTAATGTAGGCTATCTGCGGGGCGCTTTCGTTCTTCATCGCCGCGCTTTGGGGAAGGCCGCATTTTTGCATGAAAATGCCGGATCTCCTGTGGCCTGCGGGCCGAGGAAGGGCGAAAAATAGTTCTTGGCCCAGTGCCAAGGACAAGCAAGGAGAGAAAAATGACCAAGAGGTTTTCATTCGGAGCGCTGGCCGTCGCGTTGGCGCTGGCGTTCGCCCTAAACGGTTGCGCCGGCGCGCCGCGCGCCGCAGCCACTGCCTATGTCGCGCCCGTTTTCACGATCGAGGGAAGCTGGTATCAAACCCAGGGCTGGGTGGAAATGGGGATTTTGTTTGAGAATGGCGTTTGGTCCATGACCTATAATGACTTCTACAGTTCCAGAGGAACCTACGAAATACAGAACGGCGCGGTTACCATGTACGTGACCCATGTCTGGGAAGACCTTGGCGATGGCCCGGAATGGCTTGATCGCGACGACCTTAGGGCTTTCCTCCTGGACGAGGGCTTTACGCCGGAACAGGCCGACGCGGAGCTTGACATTATTTTCGACCCGGAAACGGCGAACTACAGCGTAACCGCTCTCTCGCTTACGTTCTACGGCGAGTGGGATGACGGCGAAACCTGGGAAGCCGTCTGGCAAAGAAGGTAGCCGTCGCTTCGAGGCTTACTTTGTAAGCGCCTTCGTCCAGACCCGTATTCTCTGCGCCGACCAGCAGGACGCGAGCAAAAGCAGGCGCGGCTTTGGGCCTTCGCCGTCCGCGTCCTCAAGGGCCTGGGTGAAGGCCTCCCTCGCGGCCCTTTGTTCCGGGCCTTCGGGAAAGGCCGAGTCCGGAAGCTCGCGCATCCACTGCGCGAGCGGGCCCGGGTCTCCTTCCCTCGCCAGCGCCGACACCGCCTCCTGCATCGCCTGCGCCCGGCGAGCCACCGTTGAAAGCTTGTCCCCTCGCGCCTGGGCGCTTTCGAAGGCCGTTTCCGCCGCGTCCATCGCCAGCGCCGGAGCCATCGAAGGATCGGCGGAAAGGCGGGCAAGGGCGCGGCTGAACTGGTTTTGAATCCCGGCTATTTCCGAAATCGCCAGCGCCGCCGCGTCGCGCGCGTGCGGTTCCTGATCGGCGCCCTTTAGCACTTCCATAAGCGCGCCAAGGGACGCGCCCTGGCGGTAAATGCCCAGCGCCTCCACGCCCATAATTTTTAGCCGGGGATTTTCCGTGCTGACGACGATCCTTTCAAGCTCCTTGCGAAAGGCCGTGTCCCTCATGCGGGCAAGCGCGACCATCGCCTCGCCGGCAAGCATGTAGTCGCCGGAGGAGACAAGCTCGCGCATTATGGGAATCGCCGGCGCGTAGCGCTGCGCGCCAAGAATGCGAGCGGAAAGGTAGGCCGTGGTGTAGGGATGGCTGACGACGTCGCTGACCAGCGCCTTTTCCGCCGCCTCGTCCAGCCGCTCCAGTCGGCCAAGCGCGCTTATCGCTTCCATGCGGGTGGAAAGGCGCGGGGATTTCGCCTGCTCCAAAAGGCCCTTGATCGAAAGCTGGGAGGGCTTTCGGTGAAGCTCGTCCAAAAGCCGGTCCTTTTCGCTAAAGTCGTCGCTGCGGTCAAGCCGGGTAAGAAGCGAGATCGCCTG
>WRAL01000227.1 GCA_009780285.1 Treponema sp. | reverse complement strand
GACCGAGGTCCCGCGCGCCCGCCAGCCGCAGGGGGCGGGCCAACGCGCCTACGGCGCGTTGGCCTCGGAGTTTTGCTTCGCAAAACTCCACCCATGGTTGCCCAGATCCAAGGCCTTAGATCCCAAAGGCCGCTTGTCCCCGCACTGTGGCGCGGGGACAAGCCCGGTTTTGGCGGCGGATTGTTTTTGCCCTAAAAATATGCTATGCTTTGCATAGAGGAGGAACGCTATGTTGAGACAAATTATGATACCAAGCAAGGAAAACTCCACTATTTCCATTCCCGACGAATTCTATGGGATGCAGGTGGAAGTTCTGGTTTTTCCGCTCCCCGCGGCCAAAACTCAAGACAGCGGCGCCCTCGATCATATTTTTGACAAGCACCTGTATTCTTTCGATAGCTTCAAGTTTAATCGTGAGGAAGCCAACGATTATGACTAAAATCGCATTGGACAGCAACGTTTTGATCTATAACCATAGCTTGAATTGCGGAACAAACGGCTTATCGCAAGGGAACTGTTCAATGAAAATCCTGTCGTTTCATCGCAAGTAATATCCGAGTATCTCAATGTAATGAAAAGGAATTTTAAAATGCAGAAACAAGAGCTAATGATTTTATGCTCCTTGTGGTTGGAAAGGTGTTCCGTTCAGCCTGTCATTATATCCACGATAAAACTGGCTCAAAACCTGGTTGGCAAATATGATTTTCAGGTTTTTGACGGAATTATTGTTGCCGCCGCGCTTGAGGCAAATTGCGACATTCTTTACTCCGAAGACATGCAGGATGGGCTGATTATCGAAAACAGGCTTAAAATAATGAACCCGTTTCATGATGTCTCTCCAAACTCCACGTATTAAGGCCTGAAAACCTAAAAGCCCCGTTCAAGGCGCAGGGGCGCCTTGAACGGGGCTTTTTCCTACAGAATAGCGGCCTTTCTTGACAAAGATCCCTCGGCCTAAAGGCCGGCGCGTATGCCCTCCGGCCAGCGGGCGCGCTGCCGCGAGAGGGCATTCGCGCAGCGCCATGACCGAGCGTGGCAGCGCGCACAGAGTGCGCGACGCCCGCTGGCCGGAGGGGACCACCGATCAAAGGCCTTAGATCAAAAAGGCCGCGAGGCCTCAGCCCGCTTCCCGGAAGCGCCGGAATAGGCTAGAATACGCCATGCGCAACAAGCTTACCGATGAACTTGCAGTCTGCGGCCTCAAAGCGGCGTTGGCCTTGGCCGAGCAGTGCCCCGAAAAGGTAAACCGCCTTTTTTTGCGGGAGGACAGGCTCCGGCTTTTCATGCCGCTGTGCAAGGACCTTGCCGCGCGCAAGCGGCCCTATAAAATATGCGAGGACGACGAGCTTGAGCGCGTATGCAAGAGCGTGCATCATCAGGGCGTGGTGGCCATGCGGGAAGGCTCCGAGATCGAGCCGCTGACAAGGGAAGATCTGGAACTCTGGGCAGGGCAGGCAAAGACCGGCGTCGTGCTTGTGGACCTGGGAAACGATCACAACCTTGGCGCCATAGTCAGGGCCGCGGCCTTTTTCGACGCGCATTTCGTCGTCGTCAACGAGCGGGACGCGGAGGCTCGCCTGAGCACCAGCGCCTACCGCGTCGCCGAGGGCGCCATGGAGCATGTCGCCCTTCGAAGGATAGGCAACGTTCCGGCCTTTATCGCCGACGCGGCCAAAAAACTGCTTGTTATAGGCACGGACACCCGCGCGCGCAGGCGCATAGGGGATCTTCCGGCCATTTCGAAGGAGCTGGGCGAAGAGCGCGGCGGTATAGCGCTGGCGCTGGGAAACGAGGAGCATGGCCTTCCCCAAAACGTCAAGGATCTATGCTCCTGCGTGCTTCGCGTACCGGGAACCGGAAACGTCGAAAGCCTTAACGTCGCGCAGGCGGCGGCGCTGTTCCTGCGCGAGATTTACGACCTTTAGGAAGCGCGAAGGCTAGTCGGGGCGCGCTCGGAGGGGGAGTTTCCGCTTAAAGCCGGATTGAGGGAACTGTTCCTCTCTTCCTCCGTGTAACTCCGTGGTTAAAATTCTTCATTCCAATGAAGAATCAAGGCCGGAGTTACACGGAGTTTTGATCCGTGGTTCACCCTAATGTAAAACCGGGAATTGCCGCTAGTCGGCGCGCTTCGCGAAGGCGGCCGTGTTCCCCATGCTTTGCACGCGCCTGAGCACCGCGGCGCTTTCCCCCTGGTTCATGGGGCCAAGCAGCACCCGATACAGCGGATTTTCCAAGCTTCCCGTGGCCTGAACGAGCACCGGATAGCTGTCCGCCTCCATCGCGTTTATCGTGTCCAGCGCGTTAAGCGGATCGGAGAAAGCCCCGACCTGAACGAACCAGGCGCCGCTTTCAAGATCGCGCGCCGCGCCCAACAGGGGGCTTTGGGTCGGCTGAACGATAGAAGCCGGTTGGGCGACCGGAGCCGGCGGCTGAACCGTCGGAGCCGGCTGAGCGACGGGAATCGGCTGCTGGACGGCCGGAGCTGGCGGCTGAACGACGGGAGCCGGCTGAGCGACCGGAGTCGGCTGCTGGACGGCCGGCGCAGGCGGCTGAACGACGGGAGCCGGCTGAGCGACGGGAATCGGCGGCTGAACGGCCGGAGCCGGCGGCTGAACCGTCGGAGCCGGCTGAGCGACCGGAATCGGCGGCTGAACGACGGGAGCCGGCTGCGCCGGGGGATCCGGCGCGGCCGCAACGCTAGGCCATCCTTCAAATTCGTTGCTCGCAAAAGTGATTTCCGCTCCGCGCGCGAGGCCGGCCGTCGAATCCCCCGCGCCCGACGCCTGCGGAAGCGGGCCGCGCGCTATCTGGGGGAACGAATCCTGCGCCAGGGTCATGCGCGCCCTTGCGACGGCGGCGGGGCCAAGCCCCAGATGAAGGGCCGTCGCGTCGGAAAGCGTGGCAAGAATGCCGGAAGCGTCAAGGCCCTCGACGACAAGGGCGCGGACGGTCCTGCCGTTTTCCAGGTTGGTGATGTCAACCACCGAATTCTTGGGAAAGGCGTTGCTCGCTATCGAATAAACCTCGCCGGAAATGTTCCCCGCCCGGCCCGAATCCACCGCCCCTTCCCACACGGTCGCGCCGGTCATCAGAATAGGCGCGGCCAGGATCAGGAAAATCGCGTTCCTCGCGTTAATTCTTTTCATTTTTTCCTCGTCTCGTCATTTGCCGAAAGTCAAGTTGTCGGGGACTTCGAAGACAAATCCGTTTTGCTCCATGATTATGACCCGCGCCGTTTCCAGCGCGTCCATGCCTCGGTACCTGTCGCGATGCGGCAGAACGCCGAACTCGGCAAGCGATCGCCCCTGCGCGTCCGTCAGGTATCCCACGTCTATTCTGTAGGATATGCGCGAGTTGGGCAGAAGGACGTACATCATCTCCGCCCGCATCACGCCCTGCGTCGCGTCGCCCACCGTCACGGCGAATCCCGAGGACATCGCTTCCAGGGCGGCCATCTCGCCGGCGGCGACCGTTCCGCGATCCGTCAAAAGCCAGATCCTTCCGCCAAAGGGAAAGCCGCCGTCCAAGGGCTCTATCGTCGTCTCCATTTCCACGCCGGGGCCCAGGCGGGACAAATCCCCGGCGTTAAACTGGGTCATGTTCCTGCGCGCCGCGAAATCCGCCGCGTTCTGAACGCTTGCCGAGCGCTGCCCGTCGTGAAAGCGGAAACCGCCGCCTTCTATCGCGCCCGAGGCATGGCCGCCCCGGGTAAAAAACTGGTAGGCGCTCGCCCTTATCGGCCGG
>WRAL01000226.1 GCA_009780285.1 Treponema sp. | reverse complement strand
TGGAAAAAGTGCGGGCGGCGCCCCGCCCCTACGACATCGTCTTCATGGATCTGCAGATGCCGGAAATGGACGGCTACGAGACGACGCGGGAGATACGAGCCCTGGAGGCCTCCGCCGGGGAAAGCCGCCATTACTACCACGTGCCCATAGTCGCGATGACGGCTAACGTCTTCCGCGAGGACGTGGAAAAGTGCCTGCGCGCCGGAATGGACAACCACATCGGAAAGCCCATAGCCATGGCCGACCTCAGCGAAAAGCTGAACATGTACCTGGGAAACTGGTCGCCCCTGTGCTAGCATTCCGGAATATTCAAATGACGGTATGCAGGTTGAGGTAATTCCTTGCCCGGCAAGGAATTACCGAACGTCGCGATTTAGCAAACCGAATATTCCGGAACGCTAGGGGCCTTTCGCGGCCCCGGCCTTCGATTCCGCCGCTCCCCGAAACGGCCATGCCCTTGCGCGCCTTCGCCAATTGCGCTACTCTGAGCCTGCGAGTTTTGCCTGTCGCAAAAGCCGCCACCATCGCGAGTGCTTCCGGAGCGCGTTTCGGCCGCCCGGTCGGCGGAGCGTGTCCGTTTCGTTTTTTTCCGGGCGCGGGCCCGGATGGCGAAGCTTTGCCCATTTTCCGGCTCCGGCGCTCTTCGCTACTACAGCCACTGGAATCGCCTTGAAAAAATCGCTTTTTTTTCCGCTCGCCCTTATTCTGGCCCTTGCCTCGCCCTTGCGCGCGCAGGATGCCGGCGGGGACGCGCTCTTCGTCATAACGGCCTTCGACCTGGACGTAACCGGGCGCACGAGGCCGGCTGCGCTTATGCGCGAGGGAAACCTCGTCGTGGGCCAGGAGCTGCGCGGCATTGACGCGCTGGACGCGTACCTTCGCGACCGGACCCAGGCGCTTACGAACCTGCGCACCCTTAGGGACACGGTGCGGATGAGCTACGCCATCGGCCCCGCGCGTCCCGACGGCTCCTACCCCGTAACGATAGTCGTGCGGACGGAGGATTCCCTTAACGTTATCGCCTTTCCCGTCCCCGAATACAGCTCCCACGGCGGCTGGGGGATTGACCTGCGTGCGAGGGACTACAACTTTTTAGGGTCGATGCGCCCCCTGCGCGTGGATTTGGGCTACCGCAGCGAGCAGGACGGCCAAAGCTCCTTCGAGGCGCTTTTGGACCTAAGCCTGCCTTTCGACGCCCTGGGCTATAGGTGGGGTTTTAGGTTCGAGAATTTCCTCAGCTACAGGCCGGGGCTCGATGAGCCTTTTTTCTTCAGAAACGTGACCGGCCTTTCCCTCAGCCTGCCGGCCGGCTTCACGACCTTTACCCTCGGCTTTCACGAGGCCTTCGTTCTGAACCAGGAAAACCCAAGCTCCCGCCACGATCCCCACGGCAGGTTTCAGAGCGGCCTTTACATGGCCAGCACGATTTTCGCCTCATGGAGCGTGCCGACCGGGCTTAGGGCCGGGGACTACGGGGAGCTCGCCTACGCTATAAGCCCCAGCGCCACCTTCAACCACGAGCTGTCGGCCGCCTCGCCCGTTCCGGACTTTCGCGCGGGGCCCTTTCTCGGCCTGAGCCATTCCCTGGGCTTTGGCAGGACAAACTGGCTCGGCAATTTTAGGCAGGGCTTTTCGTTCTCGCTGGGCAATTCGTTCAGCCACGACGTCTCGCGCTTCGACGACCGCCAGGATCCTTTCCGCGTTTCCCTTTCCGCCGTTGGATCCGCGCACTTCGTCATGAACGGTTTTATGGGCGCCTCGCTGCGGCTGCAGTACAGGCACTGGTTTTCCTCCAACGGCCACGGCTTTCACGGAAACGGCGCCGACGTCCTGCGCGGCATTAAAAGCGACTCCTTCACGGTCGAGCACATGCTTTCGCTTAATACCGGCTTTCCCGTCAAGGCTTTTTCCTTTTTGCCCTCGCGCTGGTTTAACGTAAACTGGATGCGCGTCTTTGACTTCGAGTTTCACGTTTCCCCCTTCGCGGACATGGCCATTTACAACGATCCCTCCAAGGGCCAAAATATCGCCGCGACAGGCGGCCTTGAATTTTTCGTCTTTCCCGGCATAGCGAGGGCCATATACCTGCGCGCCTCCTTCGGCGTCAATATATTGAAGGCCATCAGCGAGAAAAAAATCCCCGACGGGGATAACAGGGAGATCACCATTGGCCTGGGGCATTTTTTCTAGATGAAAGCCGGCCTTATCCTGTCCACAGTGCGCAAGCTTCACGGGCTTCTTTCCCAAAAGCACCGCGCGTACTGGGGCGTTGTTATTATTCTGAGCGTGGGATTCTCGCTGGTGGAAATGGTGGGAGTGTCCGCGATACTGCCCTTCATCGCGGTGATCTCAAATCCGGAGATTCTTGAAACGGGCCTTTACGCGCGGATATTGTCCTTTCTCCCGGACTGGCCGCAGGAAACGCTCATCGCGCGCTTCGGCGTTGCCATAATTGCCTTCTACGTGTTTCGTGGGCTTTACAGCGTGGGGCAAAGGTACATCGTTTCCAAATTCTCCCAGGCCGTTTCAAGGCGGCTTGCCAAGGAAACTCTGGCCACCACTCTTTCCCTTCCCTACGATGCCTACACACAAAAAAATCTAGGCGAGGTAACAAGCATAATAGGCGAGGCCAATAACGCTGGCGGCATCTCCATGACCATAATGGGCCTTATAACGGACATCGTTACCATTATATTGGTCTATGCTCTTTTGGTGGCAGTTAACTGGCAGGTGACGATGACGCTCACTTGCTCCCTTGTCCTTATAGTTTTTATTTCTTTTAAAATACTCATTCCTAAAAATAAGGATCTTGGTGCTAAGCTTGTCGAGATAAACAAAAAGGCTTTCCGTGTGCTTCAGGAAGCTCTGTACAATTTCAAGTACGTTAAGCTTAAGGGCAATCAGGGACGCCTCGTGCTTGATTATAATAAGGCGAGGGTTGCTGGCGCCAGAATAGGCGTAACAAGCATGATGATTAACAGCATGCCTAAAACCATATTGGAAGTACTAGGATTTTCGCTCTTGGTGGTAGCGATAATTTTCATTTCTGCCCAGACTGGAGAAGCCGCTGCAGTGATCCCTGTAATATCGGTTTTTGCGCTTGCTCTGTACCGTCTGTTGCCCTGCTCCACAAGGCTACTTTCAAGCGTTACGGATATAGCCTTTGCGCAAAATTCGCTTGAAGTAGTGGCAAAAGCGCTGAAAGAGCCCGTTGATAATGAGGGCGACGAGCAAGTTTCCTTTAGCCAGGAGATAGCGCTACACAACCTGTGTTTCAGCTACGCCACTGGAGGCGAGGTGATACGCGATTTTTCCCTTTCGATAGCAAAGGGCGAGAAAATAGCCTTTACCGGAGAAAGCGGCGGCGGCAAGTCAACGCTTATAGACATAGTTGTCGGGCTCCTGCGCCCGCAGTCCGGCGAGGTGGCCATAGACGGGCAGCCGCTTTGCTCGAGCAACATGCGCTCCTGGCGGCGTAAAATAGGCTATATTCCCCAGAATATTTGGCTTGCCGACGGCACGATAGCGGAAAACGTGGCCTACGGCAGCGAAAGGGACGACGAAAGGATAGAGGCAGCGCTTAAAAAGGCGAACATCTGGGATTTTCTGCTAACAAAAGAAGGCATCGAAACAAAGGTAGGGGATTCGGGCGTGCAGCTTTCCGGCGGGCAAAAACAGCGAGTGGGCATAGCGCGCGCCCTGTATGATGACCCGGAAATCCTTGTTCTTGACGAGGCTACCTCCGCGCTT
>WRAL01000225.1 GCA_009780285.1 Treponema sp. | reverse complement strand
GGGCCAACGCGCCTATGGCGCGCTGGCCTCGGAGTTTTGCTTCGCAAAACTCCACCCATGGTTCCCCAGGTCCAAGGCCTTAGATCCCAAAGGCCGCGTTGCCCCGGCATTGATCAAAAGGCCGCGGCGCGGCATAATTGGCCTATGCAAGGCGCGAGCGAGGGCGAAATCACGGTAAGAATAACGCGCGCGGACGGGCGGGCGCGGCTGCCTCAGTACGAAAGCTCCGGCGCGGCCGGAATGGATCTCAGCGCGCGCCTGGACGGAAGCCTGCGCCTCCCGCCCCTGGGCCGCGCGCTTGTTCCCACGGGGATCAAAATCGAAATTCCGCCGGGCTTCGAGGCCCAGGTGCGGCCCCGATCCGGGCTGGCGGCGAAAAACGGCGTCACCGTGCTTAATTCCCCGGGCACGATAGACTCGGACTATCGCGGCGAGATCGCGGTGATCCTTGTCAATCTGGGCGCCGAGGATTTCGTCGTCAGCGACGGCCAGCGCGTGGCGCAGCTTGTGTTCGCGCCGGTCGCGCGGGCCCGGCTGGAAGCGGCCGAAGAGCTTTCCGCGACGGATCGCGGCGCCGGGGGCTTTGGTTCCACCGGATGAGCGATGCCTGCGCGGGTGACGCGCCCCTGGAAAAACCGGCCGTCGCGGCGCGTCGCGGCGCCGAGATGCCGCGCGGCTTTTCCTTTACCATTTACAAATACATCCTTGGCGAGACCCTTTTTTCCTTCGCGATCTCCTTCGCGTTTTTTTTCCTCGTCTTCGTCCTTAACCAGCTGCTCCTTTTGGCGCAGGACATTCTGGCGCGGCAGGTTCCGGTCGGCGAGGTGGCGCTGCTGATGCTTTTCTCGCTTCCCTCGGTCGTGGCGCTTTCGGCGCCCTTCGCCACCCTGCTGGGAACCCTGCTGACTATCGGCAGGCTTTCCGGCGACAACGAGATCATGGTGATGCTCGCCTCCGGCTTTTCCCTGCGCAACGTGTTCCTTCCGGCGCTCACCGTCGGCGTGGCCGTGTCGCTCGTCGCCTTCGTCACGAACGACATCCTTCTTCCGGCCGGCACGCTTCAGTTCCGCGCGCTGTACCGGCGCATCCTGGTTTCCACGCCGGCCTTGGAAATGGCCTCCAACTCGGTGATTCGCTTTAGGGACACGGTTATCGTCACCGGCGACGTTTCCGGCAGCACGATAGGCGACGTCCTTATTTTCGACCGAACCGGCGACGGCGAGCGGCGCGTGCTGATGGCCGGCTCGGCGGAGCTTAGGGATTCCGGCCGGGAGGGGCTTAGCCTGGATCTCAGCGACGCCTTCATGCAGTCCTCGCGGGAAATAGGCCGCGAGGATTTCGACTACGCCTTCGCCGATCTCGTGCGCTACTGGGTTCCGCAGGAGGAGATAATGCAGGCGATGGTGGCCATCGGCCCGCGCGAGATGAGCTCGGTGGACGTTTTTCGCGAGATACGGGCGCAGGAGCTCGATCTGGCGGCGCGCGTGGACGACAGGCTCGCGACGATAACGTCCATCGCGCTGTCGCTGGAAGGCGGCCTGCGCGGGGGGCCCGGGTCGCCGGACTGGAGCCAAAGGCTTGGCCACCTTGCCTCCCTTGCGCGGGAGACGGAGATTCTCCGGCAGATTCGCTCCGACGGGATGCTCGCGCATTACCGGCTTGAGTTCAACCAAAAGTTCTCGCTGCCCTTCGGCGCGCTGGCGCTTGTCTTCCTGGCGATCCCGCTCGGGCTTTTCTCGAAAAAAAGCGGGCAGACCATGGGCGTTTTTTTCGGGCTTCTGATCTCGGTCGTGTACTGGACGATGTTCGTGGGCGGGCAGGCGATGGGGCTTCGCATGGACGTCCCGCCCTTCGTCGCGATGTGGACGGCGAACATCTCGGTCGTCGCCGCCGGCCTTGTCCTCGCCTTGATTAGGGCCACGAAATGACCCTCGACCGGTACATCCTGCGGCTTTTTTCGCATATCTTCGCCTCGGTGGTGGGGATGTTCGCCTTCCTTGTGCTCCTGCTCGATTTGGTGGTCAACATTGTCAGCTTTATCGAAAACGGGGTTCCCTTTGCCGAGGTCCTGCGCATAAGCGCGCTTTTTTTGCCCCAGGCGATACTTTTCGCGCTTCCCATCGCGCTCCTTTTCGCCGCGGCCTACACCCTTGGCGGCCTTTACGCGCGGGGCGAGCTTACCGCGGTTTTCGCCGCCGGCATTCCCTTTATGCGCTTCGCCCTGCCTCTTCTGCTTCTGGGCCTGGGAGCCTCGGTCTTCACGTTTTTCCTCCAGGACGCGGTGGCGATTCCGGCTCTGCGGGGAAAGACCGAGCGCACCCGCCTTGCGCTCAACCAGGAGGTTTTCGAGCAGAACGCCAACGTCGTCATAAAGTCGCGCGGCGGGGAGATCGTCTACGCCGTGGATTATTACGACTCGGCCGCGCAGATACTGAACGGGGTGAGCGTGGTGGAACGGGGGCCGCGCGGGGAGATGGTCTCGCTTATCCGCGCGCCTCGGGCCACCTGGAACGGCGAGCACTGGGTTTTCGTCAACGCCGTGATCTGGACGCGGGACGACAGGAGCCTTGGCATGACGGCGCTGCCGGAGACCGACGAGTACAGGGAGCGCCCCGAGTCTTTCCGTCGCGGCGCGGCGCGGCCGGAGGATCTGTCCACCCGTGAGCTGCGCGGGCTTATCGCCGACCTGCGCGCCGCCGGCCTTCCCCACGACGCGGCGCGCGCGGACTATCATCAAAGGTTTTCCTTCCCGGCCGTCTCGTTCATCGTTCTTTCGCTGGCGCTTTCTATGGGCGGCCGGTTTAAAAAAAACATTTTGCTTATAAGCCTTTTGACCAGCCTTGGCTCGGCGGTTATCTTTTACGCCATGGAGATGGTAACGATGATGATGGCGCGCTTCGGGCAGATCCCGGCTTTCCTGGGCGCGTGGCTTCCGGTCGCCTTTTTTCTGGCGATCAGCTTTTTGCTGCTTTCCAAGGCAAGGACTTAAGCGATGCAGGGCGAAAGCGTTTTCGTGGCCACGGATTTCGACTCGCGCACGGGCGCGCGCCTCGGCGTTCTCAGCCTGCCGCGCGGCCCTGTTTCCACGCCGGCCTTTATGCCCGTGGGAACCGCCGGCGCGATGAAGGCGCTTTCCGTCGACGACATGCGCGAGATTGGATTCGAGATAATCCTTTCCAATTCCTATCACCTGTACCTGCGCCCCGGCATGGAAATTATGGCCGGCGCCGGGGGGCTTCATAAATTTATGGACTGGGATCGCAACATACTTACCGATTCCGGGGGTTTTCAGGTTTTCTCGCTTTCCGGCCTGCGAAAGCTCGAGGACGACGGCGCGCGCTTTCGCTCGCATATAGACGGCTCGCTTCACTTTTTCACGCCGGAAAGCGTGGTCGAGATCCAGCGCGTCATCGGCAGCGACATTCAGATGCAGCTTGACGTCTGCAGCGCCTGGGGCGCGAGCCGAAAGGAAGCCGAGCGCGCGCTCGCTCTTACCACAGGCTGGCTCGCGCGCGCCGCCGCCGCCTGGCGAGGCGCCCGGGAAGGCGGCTACTCGGGCCATCTTTTCAGCATCGTTCAGGGGAATTTCTTCCCGGACCTGCGAAGGCAAAGCGCCGAGGCCTGCATCGCCTCCGGAACGCCGGGCGTCGCCATAGGCGGGCTTTCCGTGGGCGAGCCGCGCGAGGCCTTCGTCGAGACGCTGGCGCTTACCGCCGCGCTCCTTCCGGCCGACAAGCCGCGCTATCTGATGGG
>WRAL01000224.1 GCA_009780285.1 Treponema sp. | reverse complement strand
GCGGCGGTAATGGCCGGCGTTTTCACGAACCGGCTTAACCGGGGGATCCGCCTTGAATCCTGCGCCACCGTCGTGTACATAATCACGGAAAAGCTCGGCCGGCCGCATCCCACAAGGATTTTCTACGTGGACCTTGAGCTTCCAAGCCCTTTCAACACCTACCGCAACGACGGCCTTCCGCCGGCGCCTATAGCCTCGCCCGGCTCGGTGGCGCTGGGCGCGGCGCTAAGCCCGGCGCAGACGGACTACCTGTTTTTCCGGCTCGTCAACGAGGCCGCCGGCAGGCACGTTTTTTCGACCACCTACAGCGAGCACAGCGCGGCCGCCGGCCTTTTCGTCAAGGGCTGGTAGAAGGTGGCCATCGCCCGCCTCTTTTCGTCGATAAAAGCGCCTCAAAAAACAAGGCGGGCGCGGCCATGAGCTTTATCGCCAGGTCCACGATAGACGAGCTTAACGAAAGGCTCGACGCGCTGGCCGTGGCGGAGCAGTACGTCCGCATGGAAAAGCGCGGCGGGCGCTACTGGGGCAGATGCCCCTTTCACGCGGGAGGAAACGAGCGCACGCCGTCCTTTACGGTAGACCCTGACAGGAAGCTCTACCACTGCTTCGGCTGCGGAAAGGGCGGCGGGATGGTCGGCTTTGTCATGGAGATGGAAAAAACCGACTTTCCGGAGACGATAAAGAGCCTCGCTCAAAGGTTTTCCGTGCCGATTGTCTACGAGAACGGCGCGCCGGGCGACGAAGGCGAGCGCGCGGCCTCGCAGTCGCGCAAGGAACAGCTTCTGGACCTCCTCAGGCGCGCCGCCGGCGTTTTTTCCCATTTCCTTTTGGAACGGCCGGAAGGCGCGCGCGCGCGGGAGTACCTGGCCTCGCGGGGAATAGGCGCCGGCACCATCGCGCGCTTCAGGCTGGGATACGCGCCTGCGGACAGGCTTTGGCTGTACAAGTTCCTGCGCTCGAAAAACTATTCGCCGGAGTTTCTTCGCGATTCCGGGCTTTTTTCGACGAACCATCCTGAAAGCGCGTTCTTTTGGGACAGGCTTATGTTCCCCATAGCCGACAGGCAGGGGCGCGCCGTGGCCTTTGGGGGCAGGGCGCTTCCCGGGGCGGCGCAGATGGACGGCCGGGATCCGCCCAAGTACATCAACAGCCGGGAAAACGAGGTCTACAAAAAAAGCCAGATACTTTTCGGCCTGGACGTGGCGCTGGCGGAAATACGGCGCGGCGCGACTGCCTACGTCGTCGAGGGCTACATGGACGCGCTGGCGCTTCACGAGGCCGGCGCCGGCCGCGCGGTGGCGCCCTGCGGCACGGCCTTTACCGAGGAGCAGGCCAAGCTCCTGCGCAACTGGGCGGAAACGGCCGTGCTGGTTTTCGATTCGGACGAGGCCGGGATGAAGGCCGCCGATAAAAGCATCGTTATATGCCGGAAAAACGGGCTTGCCTGCAAGGTCGTGGTTCC
This sequence comes from Treponema sp., assembly GCA_009780285.1. Classification (GTDB taxonomy): domain Bacteria; phylum Spirochaetota; class Spirochaetia; order Treponematales; family Breznakiellaceae; genus WQXQ01. The sequence goes on along the minus strand of WRAL01000224.1, from coordinate 2,292 downwards.
CGGCATGGAAGCGAGCGGCGCCGAAGGATCCGGCCCTGACAATGCCATAGGCGCATCCCCAGGCGACGCTTCAAGCGTCGCCCAAGGCGATTACCTTGGCGCAGCCAAGGCAATCGCCAAGGATCCTGCGGATATTTTACAAAAATTTGGCGCGGACGCATTGAAAACCGCGATGGAAAGTACTATAGTAGACATTGAGTACCTTATTGATCGGGGAAAGTCTCTGTACGACACGGCCAGCCCTCGCGGAAAGGCCGCGGCGCTTGCGCGGCTGTACCCTTACCTGGACGCGCTTGGCTCGCTGACGGAACGAAACGCCTGCCTAGAGGCCGCGGCCGACGCGCTGCGCGCGGACAGGGAAGCGGCCAAGGCCGACTATGCGCGGCGGAAGGAGCCAAGGGCGCGGGATGGCGCCGATAGCGAGAACGAAGGCGGCCAGGCCGGAAAGGCCCTGCGCATGAACGACGAGCTGTTTCTTTTGACGCTTGTGGCAGTGAATCCCGAGCTTTACGCTCGGTTTCGCTCGTCGGTCGGCATGGACGAGATCGAGGATTCCGGCGCGAAGGAGATCTTCGTCGCCTTGGAGGAATGCTTCGCGCGGGGAGAATCAGGGGCGGAGGCCGTTCTTCAGCGCGTAACGATGAAGCCGCTGCGAGACTTTGTGATTGAAAGGGGCGTGTCCCCGGAATTCAGGGCCAGCGAAACCTGCGACCCCGGAAAACTCATGCGGGATGGAATTAGAAGGATACGGATAAAGAGACTCCGCCGAAGGCTTGCGGAAATTAGCGGCGAGCTAAGGCTCGCCGAAGGGCGACTGGCCGAGGATCGGTCTGGCGCGGAGCAGGATTTGGACGAGCTTATCGCGGAGAAAATGAGGCTTGACGCCGAAATTCGCGAGCTTGAGCACGCAGACGGGAAGGTATACAAGTAATGACAGACACTCGCAAAGAGGAAGAATCCACGGCGGGAAATGCCGAAGGCTTCGTTCTGGCTCCTGCCCAGGCGGAAGCCTCAATCGCGGAAGCCTCATTCGAAGAGGCCGAATTCGAAGAGGCCGAATTCGAAGAAGCCGCAATCGAAGAAGCCGCAATCGAAGAGGCGCCATTGGGCGAGGCCGTTTTTGTCGCGGCGGAGCGCCCCGATCAGGCGGCCGCGCCGGCCGAAGGCGCGCCGGCCGAAGGCGTGCCGGGCGAGTCGGACGCGGCCTTGGATCCGGCGGTGGCAAGGCTTTTTGAGTACGCGAACGGTCGAAAAACCCTTTCCTATGAGGAGCTGCAGGACTTCCTGCCGGAACACATATCCAACACGGAAAAGATCGAGCCGGTCCTTACCTTGCTGGAAGCCAACAACATTCAGATGGTCGAGGAGGACAGCTCCCCCGAGGAAGCGGAGAAATTCGCCAGGACCGAGATCGCCGAGCGCAAAAAGCGCCCGGACGGAGCGGACAAAAAAGCGACCTTCGTGGACGACCCGATCCGAATGTACCTTAGGGAAATAGGCCGGGAAAGCCTTCTCACCGCGGAGCAGGAAATCGAGCTTTCAAGGCAGATGGAGGAAGGGGAAAACATCATCAAGGACGTGATCAGGCGCTCCGGGCTTATCATCCCGGAGTTTCATCGCATCGTCGAGGAGGTTTTTTCCAAAAAGGATCTGCGCGAGCTTGGCCTTTCCAAAAAAGAGATGACGGAAATCCTCGCCGAAAGAAAGCGCCTAAGCTCAAACTACCGGGACGCGCTGCGCACCATACACGGCGACCTCCGGCATTACGTGGAGATAAAGCAAAGGCTTATCGACCGAGGCGCGGACTACGTGGCGGACAAGGAAACGGCCGCCCTGCGCAGAAGGATCACGCGCATTCTAAAAAACGCGAGGATCCACCCGGACGAGGTTCTAAGCATTTCGGAAAAGTTTTTAACCGCGTCCAGCGAAATCTCCAAAAACCGGCGCGAGCAGGAACGCATAGGCAGGCATCTGCAGATCGACTCGATACGGGATCTGCGCTCGCTGGGCCGCAACCTTACCATACAGAAGGAACGGGAGCGCCTGGAGGAGGAGCTGGCCCTGAGCGCCGACGAGATCAAGGAAAAAATCCGCCTGATCCAGGTAATGGAAAAAAACCTGCGCTCCATCGAGCACGACTTCGAGGAAACGAGCGAGAACATCAGCCTTATGGCCCAGGAAATACGCAACGGCAGAATGAAAGTGAAGCGCGCGAAGGACAAGCTTATCGAGGCGAACCTGCGCCTTGTCGTTTCCATCGCGAAAAAGTACACTAATCGGGGCCTGCATTTT
>WRAL01000223.1 GCA_009780285.1 Treponema sp. | reverse complement strand
TCCCGCGCGCCTTCCGGCGTGGAACGAATAAAAGTCGGCGTTTCTATTTCATAAAAGCCTCGCGCGACCATCCATTCCCTAATCGCGAAGGTAACGTCGTTTCGCAGGCGAATGCGCCTTTGCATAACCGCGCTGCGCAGATCCAGGTAGCGGTAGCGCAGGCGTAGATCCTCGCTTGCGCCAGTCTCGTCCTCGACCTGAAAAGGCAGTACCTCGCAGCGGCTTAAAATCTCTATCCTCGAGGCGACCACCTCGATCTCGCCGGTGGGCATATCCGGGTTCGCCATATCCGCCGGCCGAGCCCGCGCGATTCCCTCCACCGCGACGCAGTATTCGTTGCGTAATTCCTCGCAAATTTCCCTAAGCGCCGCGTCGCCCTCGGCGTTAACCGTAACTTGCGTAACGCCATAGCGATCGCGCAGGTTCACGAAATAAATCCCGCCGTGATTGCGCTTCCTGTTGACCCAGCCGTTCAGGACTACCTGAGTCCCCGCGTCCCCGGCGCGCAGAGCGCCGCAGTCCGTCGTCCTTTTCATTTTTTCCATATTTGCCCTCGCCGGCATCATACCGGCATTTCGCGGTTTTTTCAATCCCTCATGGCCCTCATCATGGAAATCAATTTTGCCGGTAAATTAACCACGGAGGACACGGAGGGAAAGCAAGCATTGGCGCGCGGCGTATCGCGGAAGGGGATTCGCTCCGTGTAGCTCCCCGGTAATTTGCGAAAATTAATTTCCCTGGGCCCTCGCGCCCGCCTCGAAGATCGCGGCTTTTCATTTGGCGCAAGCCGGAATATAATGGGCCATGCAGTTTGAGCTTACGCTGGCGCTGACGAAAGAAATAATTTTTCACATGGAAAACCAGGGCGGCGAATTTTTTTTCGACGCGCTCAGGCTGCGCGTGATTCCCGGCTCGAGCGTGGATGACGAGGGCGTCGAGGGGCGCTATATCGCGCTGCCAAAATGGGGGCCGCGCGAGGGCTACAGGCTTAGGGAGCGCTTTGTGGCGCAGCTGCGCGGCCCGACGCTGCAGACCGAGCTTTCCGCCGCACTGGAAAAAAAGACCGGGGTCTTCCGCGCCTTCAACGAGGCGCTGGCCGCGCGGCCCGAGGCAAAAAAGCTTTGGCGCGCGCACAAGGACGCGGCGCTGCGCGGCGAGGTGGCGGCCTGGCACAACGCGCTGCGCGAAAGCTGGGGCCTCCAGCAGATAGGCGAGGAGCCGGAGGACATAGCCGGGATCGCGCTGGAGGATTTTCGCTTTCGCGACGGCGTTCCGGAGGACGAGCCTTTGGCCCGCGCGCTTCGCGACGAGTGCGAAGGGGAAAGGGGCGGCGCCGACGTTCTTTCCGGCATGGGGGAATGGGCCTTTCCCGGCGAGCTTTGCTGCGTGGCCGAAACCGCTTCCGGCGACTTCGCAGGCTACGCAAGCTCCGCGCGGGGAAAGGACGGCGCCTTGCGCATCTGCGCGCTTGAGGCGCGCGCCGAATACCGAGGGCTTGGCCTTGGCAAGCAGATGCTCGCGCGCCTGCTTGAAAGGGCCGACGAGCTAAAAATCGCGAGAGTGACGATCGATCTGCCGGAAGGGCAAAAATATTTTTCGCGAGCGCTTTGGCGCGAATTCTTTAAGCCCCGCGCGCAGCGCTTCTCGCGGGATCTGCCGGGGCAAGGCTTGCAAGAGGATAACTATGATTTTTGACTTTAAAAAATATGATAAGGATTTTTACGATCCAAAAACATCGCCGTCCATCGTGGATGTGCCTAAGATGACCTTTATCGTAATCGATGGAAAAGGCGATCCGAACTCAAGCGCTGAGTACGCAAGCGCAATCGAAGCGCTTTACGGAATTTCCTATACTATAAAGATGAGCAATAAAGACGTTCTTGAATATGTCGTTCCCCCGCTCGAAGGATTTTGGAGCGTTGACGACAAAAGCTTTAAGGGCGGCGGCGCGCCCATAGCCGACAAGGGCAAATTTATCTGGAGCATGATCATCCGTCAGCCGGATTTCGTGGAGACTTCCGTCTTCGATGCGGCAAGGCGCGCGCTTGCGAAAAAAAAGCCGGGCCTGGATACCTCGCGCGCAAGGCTTGACACATTCGCCGAGGGCCTTTGCGCGCAGGCGCTTCATCTAGGCCCCTACGACGACGAGGGCGCGACGATCGCGGCGCTTGAAAAGTTTGCCTTGGAGAAGGGCTACGAGATCGACATAAACGAAACGCGCCGCCACCACGAGATATATCTTTCCGATCCGCGCAAGACGGCGCCTGAAAAACTAAAAACGATCATACGGCATCCGATCAAAGCGATTTTGTCAAAACCGCTTCTTCCATCTTAAATGCATAGCCAAGAAGCTCAAGCGACGCTGCCAGCGGCTTGTTCGCCACGTCTATGTCGGCGTAAATTTTAGTTATGCCATTTTCGCAAAGAATCCTGGTGCCCTCGGCCAAAAGATGCAGGCCGTAGCCACGGCCGCGCGCCTCAGGCAGCGTTCCCACGTAATTTATCGCGCCTTCGTTCGCGCTGAATCGTTGCGGCAGAATAAGCCCGACGGGATTCCCGTCCAAATATCCGACGCGCCACCAGTGGGGATTAAAGTCGATTTCCTTTAGGCTCTCCACGTATTCCCGCGCGGCCCGCCGGCTTCCCAGACGCTCCGCGTCGCGGGCCATCAGGCTGTCAAGCGTGCCGCGGGTAACCATCTCCACCATCCGAACGAAGGCTTCCTCCCCCGTTTCCGCGATGTTTCTGAAGCGCAAGGGGCCGGGATAGTCCAGAGGGAGAGGGTTCTCGCGAACGTAGCGCATTTTTTCCTGCGCGACGACAAAGCCGGCGTTCAGAAACAGGCTCAGTATGTCCGCAAACTGATCGGTGTCGTCGTAAAGGTTGTAGGAGAATTTTCGCGTGGCCGGCTTCGCGCCGAGCTTTACGGCCCGCTCCAAAAGCGCGCTTCCCTCCTCGTCCATGCGGATGAGCGCGAAGTCGAGAATTTGCCTTTCCTCCTCGGAGTCGTCGGCAAAACACAGGCCGCCGATCGGATTTTCCTCTTCCGCGAACACGTAGCAGTCGCATTCCTTTACGTATCCGTCCCTCGTCCACTTGGCGATGTTCTTTCCAAAAAGCTTGGCGTACCCGCCCGCCTGATCCAGCGCCTGATAATCCTTGCCGGCAATCGGCCTTACGTCCATCCAGGCGCATCCTTGCATTTTATCGCGTCCGATAACAATAAAAATTCGCCCGGCTTCCGGGGCGAGCCTTGCCCCTTGCGGCGTTCGCGCTCGACGGCTCCTGAAAAACTAAAAACGATCATACGCCGCCCTATCAAAACGATTTCGTCAAAACCGCTTCCTCCGTATCGAAGGAATAGCCCAGAAGCTCAAGCGAGGCCGCCAGCGGCTTGCTTGAGCTGTCTATGTCCGCGTAAATTTTCGTGATGCCGCTTTTTGAAAGAATTCTTGTCCCCTCGGCCAGAAGGTGCAGGCTGTAGCCCTGGCCGCGCGCGTTCGGCAATACTCCCACGTAATTAATCGTGCCTTCGCTGTCGCTGAACCTTTGCGGCAGAACAAGTCCGATGGGTTTCCCCTGATCGAACCCTATGAGCCACCAGTGGGGGTTGAAGTCGATTTCCTTTAGGCTGTCGATGTATTCGCGCGCCGCCACCGAATTTCCAAAGCGCATCGCCTCGCTTACCTGCTGGCCACCGAAGGAGCCCGCGGTAACCAGCTCCACCATTTTGACGAAGGCGTTTTCCCCAGTCTCGGCTATGCTCCTAAAAGACAGCGGGCCGGG